>SUVZ01000471.1 GCA_015061765.1 Lentisphaerota bacterium | reverse complement strand
TGAACTGTTTCACGGTCTCCATGCTTACGGGACAGAGCGTCAAGACGTCGGTGCAGACCTCATTCGGGCTGGCGCAGATCGGGGAGTTCGCGTTCATGGTTGCCTTGCTCTACATTACGGCCACAGGGGATACGCAAAGTCCCATGTACCAGATAGTGGTCGGGGTATCGCTCATAACCACATGCCTGAATCCGTTTATGCTGCGCATATCCGACCCTATCGGGAATTTTATTGAGAGAAAGATTCCAGAGCGCGTCAAGGGCTGGATTTCCCAGTATAACGTATGGCTTGCGCGTATCCGGGAGGCGTCGGTTCCAGGTGAGGTATCCTCTCGAGTGCACAGGCATCTGGCGTACCTTGCCGTCTGCTGGGTGATGATGTTCTCGTTTTCGGTCATAGCGTCCATGCTTAACGGATACGACTGGTCGCGCTTCTCTGTGTTCTTCAACGACCACAAGAAGGCCTTTTTTGCGCTTGCCGCCAATCTTATTTTCCTTGCGATGCTCAAGCCGATATGGACGGCAGGGCGGCATCTCGGTGAAGATGTCGGGGAACTGCTTCTTGCCGGTGTGAAGAGCGGTGGCGGAAAGAAGTGGCGGCGTGCCGTGCGCCGGATGGCCCGCAGCTGCACATTGCTTGCCGTTTCTTTTGTGACTGTGGCTGAAATTGTCATGATGGACATCAACCTTATGCCTGAGGAGATGTATGTACGAATTGGCATACTGGTTGTGCTGGCTGTCGCGATTCCGCTTGCGGTTAAATATCTCTGGCCAGCCGTCAGTTCCGCCGGTGTGCAGTTCAACGAAGCGCTTGAGGCGGAAGCCCGCATGGCGGCACAGCCAAAACCTTTGACATTTTCGCTTCCGGAGGATCGCTTTCTGAAAGTTGCACTTCCAGAAACGTCTCCTGCCGTGGGTATGACGATCAAGGCTCTCGACATCCGGGCAAAAACAGGAGCCAGCGTAGTGTCTGTAACCCGCGACGGCAAGCGTTACGGCAATCCAGGGGCGGATTGGTGCTTTGAGCTGAACGATATCGTTGAGGCGATCGGCGAACCGAAAGAGCTGTCGTCTCTCAAGGATATGCTCGGCGTCATTGTGTCGATGCATGAAAATGGCGACTATATTTAGGATGAACCAATCGGCGCCGGGAAGACCAAGAAGACCCTATGCGTCGAGATCCTTGAACTGAAAATACGCCTCTCCCGAACGAGCTTGTACATAAACAGAACAGACTGTTGGATAAACGTCTTATTGTGGTATAATATACGCACATTTTCACAACAGAAAGTCAAATGTAAATGAAACCGATTTTGCTTTTGGGAGCGGATGCGTTCTCTCCGTTCCGTCTTGATGCTTTGAAGTCCGCCATGGGCAAGCTTGTCCCGGGTATGGAGAAGGCCGATCTGCGCGCCCGTTGGGTGTATGCGGTTGAGGCCGAGGACGATAACGGCGTTCCGCCGGAGAGCCTTGAGCGTGCCGCCGCTCTGCTGAGCGTTGCGGACGGAAAGTCTGGTTGCGGTTGCGCATCGAAGGTGGCTTGCTGCGAGACGTCCTTCTTCGTTTCTCCGCGCAAGGGAACAATCTCGCCTTGGTCCACGAAGGCCACGGATATCTTCAAGAACTGCGGCGTGAAGGGTGTCAAGCGCGTAGAGCGCGCTATTCGCTTCACGGTGTGCAGTTCCGGTGCATCGGCTTTCCCGATCTGCTTTGAAGAGGTGAAGCCTGCGCTTCCCGCGCTTTTCGACCGCATGACCGAAGGCGTGTATCTCGACCTCGATGATCTCTTTGACGTTCTGCCGCCCCAGCCCGGCCGCGAGTTCGACGTGCTTGGCCGCGGCATTGAGGCGATCCGCGAGGCGAACGTTGAGCTCGGCCTTGCCATCTCCGAACCTGAGATGAAGTATCTTGCCGACTCCTTCAAGGCAGCTAAGCGCAACCCCACCGACACCGAGCTCGTCATGTTCGGTCAGGTGAACTCCGAACACTGCCGCCACAAGATCTTCGGCGCGGAGTTCATCATCGACGGCAAAAGCCAGAAGGATTCGCTCTTCGGGATGATCAAGAACACGCACAAGAAGAACGGCAAGGGAACTCTTGTTGCGTACAAGGACAACTCATCCGTCGTCGAAGGCTTCAAGACCGACATGTTCCAGCCTGACGGCAAGAGCCATTCCTACGGTTTCAAGAAGGTTCAGCTTGATCAGCTCATGAAGGTCGAGACGCACAACCACCCGACCGCGATCTCCCCTTATCCGGGTGCGGCTACTGGCGTTGGCGGCGAAATCCGCGACGAGTCTGCGACTGGCACGGGTTCTCGTTCCACCGCCGGCATCTGCGGCTTCATGGTTTCCGACCTTCGCATCCCCGGCGCCGAACAGCCTTGGGAGAAGGACTACAGCGAGCGTCCGGCCCGTCTTGCGACGCCGCTCCAGATCATGACAGAAGGTCCTATCGGCGGCGCGGCTTTCGGCAACGAGTTTGGCCGTCCTCAGCTTACCGGTTTCTTCCGTACTTACGAACATGAGGAGAACGGTCTGCACCGTGGCTACCTCAAGCCAATCATGCTTGCCGGCGGACACGGCTTCATCATCCGCGATCAGGTCACAAAGAAGCCCGTCACAACTGGGGCGTACATCGTCCAGATCGGCGGTCCAGCGATGCGCATCGGTCTTGGCGGCGGTGCGGCATCCTCGATGATGACCGGCACAAACTCCGAGGCTCTCGACTTCAACTCCGTCCAGCGCGGAAACGCCGAAATGCAGCGTCGCTGTCAGGGTGTGATCAATGCCTGCGCGGCAATGGGTAAGAAGAATCCCGTCCTTTCGATTCATGATATCGGCGCGGGCGGCCTCTCCAACGGATGCCCCGAGCTTGTTGAGGCCACGGGTGGCAGGTTCGAGCTTCGCGAAGTGCACAACGAAGAGCTTTCGATGAGCCCGATGGAGATCTGGTGCTGCGAGGCGCAGGAACGCTACGTGCTTGCGCTCCGCCGTGAGGCCCGCGGTTTCTTCGAGGAGCTCTGCGCCCGCGAACGCTGCCCTGTGGCGTTCATCGGCGAAGCGACAGGCGACGGCAGGCTCGTGCTTACGGACCGTCAGTTCAACGACAGCCCGATCGACATGGATGTCAAGGTGCTTCTCGGCAAGCCCCCGCGCATGGTGCGCAAGGTCAAGCGCGTGAAGGCGAAGCACAGCGAACTTAATCTCGCCGGAGTCAAGACGATGGATGCGTTCTTCCGTCTTCTCAATCTCCCGACGATTGCGGACAAGACGTTTCTCGTGACGATTGCCGACCGTTCGGTGACGGGTCTTGTCGCCCGCGACCAGATGGTGGGTCCGTACCAGCTTCCGGCTGCGGACTGCGCCGTTACGATGATGGGCTACAAGACCCTCAATGGT
>SUVZ01000024.1 GCA_015061765.1 Lentisphaerota bacterium | reverse complement strand
TGGATAACCCTCACGAGCTTGGCCTGGCAATGACTTCCGGCCTGCCAGTGCAAACCCCGCACGACGCCCTTCGACGAAAAACTCTCGTTGTCCTGCACGAAATCCGCGTCGATTCCAGCAGCCCTGTAGCGTTCAACGCTGTATTGTTCAGCGAACCAGCCCCGGGCATCGCCGAACACGTCAGGCTCAACGATCTTGACTCCTTCAATGTCTGTATCTGCAATTTTCATCGCCGCATATTATATCACGATAGATGCATCAAGATTCAATCGGCACTCTGCATCTGCTCCGCCAATGAGGACACATCTTCAACCGGGAACATGGTTGACAGCGAATAGTCTTTCAGGACGTCACGGTTCCCCGGGCAATCGGAAGCGATAATGCGTCGACCTCGCGCGACTGCCTCCAGAAGAAGATACGGCATCCCCTCCCAGCGGCTTGGCGCAATCAGAGTGCGCCCGCACGTCATATACACTCCGGCGTCATAAATCTCGCCGGCAAATTCAACAAGATCGGAAACTCCCAATTCTTCAGCCAGACACCTGATGTGCCGCAAAAACGGTCCGCCGCCGATAAATAGCGTCTTCTTCTCCAACCTGCGCAACGTCTCATGCACACGCGCGATCGCTTTGATAAGCACATCCTGTCCTTTCTGGAATTCGAATCTTGCAATACAGACAAAAGCGAATTGCCCTTCACCATATCGCAGGCCTTCTGCAGAACGCAAGGTAGAGCGGTCAATCGAATTCGGCTCTATTGCGACGGGAAGATGCCGTCCATACAGTCTGTGAATATCCGCCGCGTCCGTTTCAGTCAATGCGACAATACGGTCGCATTTCTTATACAGATATCGCTCAAGAGAAAGGCGAGCCCAACGTTTCACCAAGTTTGCAGGTGTATTCGGAAGGAAATCAAATCTCCTGAGATGGATGCCGTGGACGGTGAAGACGACATATCCGCCCAATCTGGCAAATGGATTGCGGAACAGCTGCAAAAGAGCCTTCAGATGGTTTGCGTGCACGATTTCCGCACCCCATGCATTCATCGCCGCCACCGTGCATTCGCCCCGGTCAGCCTCGAAAACACGGCACTCGTCATTCGGATGCGCAGCGATTTGCCGCCGGACATATTCCATTCCACCGCCGACCGATCTCTTATCTACCAGATACGCAATCCTCACGACCTTCCTCCTCTGTCTCTAATCCCATCCACAATCCCTTTCAACACCAATGCTGTCCCTTTGATATTCCATTCGACGGTCAATGTTATTGCGATCGCCTTGACGGCCTCGTAGGCATACGTCAGATACATGCGCCACGTGCCGTTGCCGGAAGCGCGCATGTGGCGCATCACCTTCCAATAGTTGCGCACATGGTAGTATCGGCTTTGCGGCGTTGAGGAATAAAAACGCAAATTGCGGAAATTGGCGCGGCTTTTGTCGATCTGTTTCTTCAATACGAACTGCGGCACGAAAACAAAACGCAATCTCTCCGACGCCCTGTAGCCGTAGAGCAGATCATCGAGCCCGTAGAAGAAGGATGCGTCAGGATAGCCTATAGCCTCGACAGCCCGGCGGCTCACGAACAATCCTTCGAATGTCGCCACATTGCAAGGGATGAAGCCGCATGCGGGAACGTCGGAAGTTCGAATTTTGCGCCGCCGCATGGTAGCCGGATCTAGGAGCCCCTCAAAGACACACTCGTCTCCGTCCGCCTCGTATTTCGCGGCCTGTATGACATCCGCATGGCATTCATTTTCCCTTATGACGTCCAATGCCCCCTCAAGCGCGACGACATCATCGTCCGTGATCCACATCCACTCATAGCCGTGCCCATAAGCCCATTTCATGCCGGCCGCAAAGCCGCCTGCGCCGCCAGTGTTTTCAGGAAGGGATAAAATCGAAATCCCATCTTGCCCACTCAACCATTCGCCCGTTCCGTCAGTAGAAGCGTTGTCGACAACAAGAATATCGGCCGCAGCAGCGTTCTTCTTCGCCGCTGCGACACACGCCTTAAGCATTTCAAGACGATTCCACGTGACAATGACGACACAGACAGATTTCATTTCCAAAATAGGATGACGGACACGGTTTCTCAATTTCCTTCGGACATGATTTCTCCGTACAGCGAAGCCACTTCGTCCGCATTCCGGTCTGCAGCCATGCGTGTAAGCATGTCAGTCCGGCCAGCCGCGGCCATGCGGCGCGACGCTTCTGGCGCAGAAAGCGCGATCTCCATTTTCTGAAGCAGATCATCCCATTCGCCCGGCCTGTAGTCAAAGAGCAGGCCGGTCTCTCCATTTCGTATCAATTCCGCAGTGCCGGCGCAATTTGCCCCGACCGCGAGACACCCCGACATCATGGCCTCTACCGTAATGCGGCCGAAAGCTTCGTGCCTGGAACAAGTAAACGCCACGTCGGCCTTACTGAAAAACTCCTGCACGTTCAATTGATACCCGAAATACGAAACGCGATCCTTAAGCCCAGCCTCGTTAAGAATCCGTTCGCATTCTTCCCGGACGTCTGCTCTTCCCGTCCCCACAAACCACACCTTGAAATTGCGATGCGCACCTCTCCTGTTCAACTCTGCGCACGCGCGGGCGAAATCAATCTGCCCCTTGTATCTTTCAAAGCTGCCAACCATGATGAATACGGGGACCTCGCCAGAAAGTATCGACCTCTCTGTTGCGCCGAAGCGCGTTGCGTCTATGCCGTTAAAGATCCGCACCAGACGCGAAGGATAGAACACATTCTCATATTTCCGCTTCAGGGAGTCCGATATGGCGACAATCCTGTCAGCCTTGCCTATCAACCGGTTTCCGCGCTCTCTGTCCCAAAGCGTATTGCCCTGATCCTCTTCCAGAAACTCCCTCAAATGCCATACCAGACGTGTACCGCACGCAAGAGCCGCCTTAGCCCCGACATAAGAATATGTCGTATTAACATGCACAATATCGACATCGCAATCCTTTATGATCTTTTTGATCCGCACAGTTGCCGTCTCGTTTCGATTCATCCTCCTGAGTATCTCCGGGACGGCCTTCGTGACATCAAAGGTAAGCGGAACGACCCAATCGTACGATTCCACCATTGTGTATGGGATTGACGACGACTCCAGAAGCTTCGTTCCATGGCCGTCCATCGGCACGATTACGAACACATCGAAACCGTGGCGTTCGCGCAGGAGCCTCGCCAAGACTGTCATGCTTATGAAAGCGCCTGAGGTGCGGTTGTTGTCGGACGCCACGAACATAATGCGAGGTCCGGTTTTTGGCGGCAACCTGAAAGACGGCTCGTCATGATGCAAAACGCGCCTCATCATTTTACGCCGCACTTTGGACAGTCTAGAACACACTTTTTCTTTTATATCCGTCAACTTGTGCGTCCGCATTGTCCGAAGTTTCGCCCTAATTCCTGAAATCGACGCGCTCAAGGATTTTCGGAATTTCGCAAATCCAGTCCTTGCATTCGCCCACCAGAATCGCCATCCGGCTCTCCATAAAAGATGGAGCACTCTTTTGACATGAACGATACGGAATAGATTCCGCCTCTTGCACATTCTAAGGTAGCACATCATCCTTCTGCAAAGCATTTCCCTTATGCCGGAATCGTAAATTTCCTTTGCGTCCAGAAAATCAAACATCTCCCGCAGTCGATCCAGTGGAATGAGCGGGTCGTTCAGCCTCGAAGCAGAATCTATATGGTATTGTCGATAATGGTAGACAGGTTCATTAAGCCATGCTATCGCCCTGGCCTGACACAGCGTCTCAATCATAAACGGATTGTCGACCCATCCTGCACCTGGAGCCTCCTTCATTCTGCAATTGTATTCAGAAAGAAACGTCCGCCGGTAGATGCAACTCCAGACTGAAGGATGCATCCCAAGTATCTCAGGCTTTTCAGACGCCGTAAAAACCGTACCAGAATCCAATTTGAGTCCCTTAACAGGCCGTTCAAGCTTCACTTCCTGAAAATCGTACAGTTCCCAATAGGACCCCTTTACCACATCCACTTCTGGATGTTCTAAAGCAACTTCCAACAGCTTTTCGAACATCGAAGGCGCCACAAAATCATCGGGTTCGACTATTCCGATCCATGCTCCCGTCGCCCGGTCCAACCCAACGTTTACCGCCGCGCCATAGCCGCGATTCGGCTGACGCAGAAGAACTATCCTACCATCTTGGGCAGCATATTCTTCAAGGATTGAAAATGAAGAATCTGTGGAACCGTCGTCAATGCAAATGATTTCAATATCTTTCAGGGACTGCGCCACTAGACTGTCGAGACATTCACACAGATACTTCTCTACATTATGTACAGGAACGACAATGGATATTCGCGGCATGCTTTAGAAGCTCCTTTCTGCCGGAACAGGCGATCCGGCTCCAATGAATTGAACCTTCGACTCGACAACGACACCACGCAAAGCTTCGTCCGGAGCACGAACCTGGACATCTTTACTATTATCATTCGTTGAAGTTTTGCGACGAGCAAACACGGCAAATGGATACAGCAGAATATGGCGAATGGTGTAGAACAGTCCGTTATCCTGATAGCACCACTTTATCCGAAGCAGCAAAGATGCCGTGCGGTTATCGCGCATAATCCGGATCAATTCCGGATTTTCATCACTGGGATCCGTGCGAATCGCAGAAATAAGATTCCACGTCTCCGCACCGTAATGCTCGCGCTTGATATTTTCGCCGGCCGCAATCAGAATCTCCTGAAAGTGTCTAGCAAACTCTGCCCTATATTTTGGTGCGATCCTGCGATATGTGAATGCATATGCGCCGATTCTCGCCCACCAGCACCAAATCGATACAGTCTGCTTGACATCAGGATACTTTTCCAGAAAAGAGTCCACAAAATCATATTCATCCCTGATGCACCAGACCTTACCTTTGCTGTAGAATGACGACTGTGGATTGTCCCGACGAAGTTTATAGAACGGACGTTCCGGTTTGTAGAGGTAGATTGTATTGGCAAATGCCGTTGTCAACATCCAAAAACCATTGTCCTGATAGGATGCGCCCGGAGTTTCATTGTGGCATATCCCGTACTTTCTGATAAACGACAATCTGTATATGCCGCTCCATGTATATAGTTTGACGAATCTGAAAACCTCCTGCCTATGGATGGCGACATCCAGAACCTGACCATACATGCCGGGTCTGGCTATGGCATCTCGCGACTCCACGATCTTTCCGCCCTTTTCACAAAAACGGCAAAAGTCAGCCTTCACAAAATCTACTCGTGTGGAATCCGCAATCCCGACAAGGGATCGGTACATGTCACTGTCTATGACATCATCTGACTCGAGAATTGCGACATATTCCCCACGCGCCGCGGAAAATCCGATGTTCACCTGATGTCCGTAACTTTTCTTTTCGCTTCGTATCAGACGGATCCTTGGATCATCCGCCATCTTCCGTTCGATGATCTGCGCCGTCCCGTCCGTAGAACCTGCATCGACACAGATGATTTCAATATCGCGAAGAGTCTGATTCCGGGCCGAATCAATACACTCTTCAATGTATTGCGCCCTATTCAGCGATGGTATCACGACAGACACTCGAAATTTCACCGGCCGCCCCTCCCGATTCACATTGACATCCCACGATATTCATGACAAAGTCTTTTCAGCCATATTCCGAAAAGGCGGTCGTACACAATATAGCCGTCATACGACCGATAGAGCAGCTCTTTCCTTACGAGACTCTCCAGCGCCGAAGAAACCGTCGAAGCGGAACCAAGCGAATAACGCGACAGAAAGTCCCTGCCGGTAGGCATCTTGGCCACCCCTTCCTGCGCCACAGCTTTCAGTACCGCACACAACGCCTCACTCTGACTGCGAAACAAATCCATGTAGACAAGAGAACGTGTGCCGACAAGAGAATCAATCGCACCATCCGTATCCTTAACTGAAACAAAACCGCAATTCGCCTGCCAAATACGGTTTAAGACAGCCTGAATATACCAGGTTACGCCATCAAACCTATCGTAAAGATCGAAAAACGCCTCATCTGAAAATGGGATCTTTTCCGTCTGAAAGAACTTTGCCGCGAAATCGCAATAGATCTTTCTATCTATGACATCAAGCGAAAGAATGTCCGTTGAATTATAAAATGCCCCTCGCGGTTGCACGAACATGTCGCTCATCAAGTGAAGACGAGATCCCGCAAACACAAAACGAACATTCGGAAGAAACTGGATATGCGAGCGAAGCATTGCCTCGACACCCTTTTCAGGATAACTGCGCACCTGCTGGAACTCATCGATCGCAATCACGACCGGACGGCTGCGACTTCGCAGGAAATCAAAGGTCATCGCAAGCGACTCCTTCGCCAACGGCTCGGCAAGATCAAAAGACCATTTTATGGAGCCGTCAGTCTGAGGTGTTATGCATGGCCTTAAACTTCCGAAGAACCGTCCCAATGAACTGATGACTTTTTCACGGGTTGATTCCAGAGACGACAAACATGTTTTGGCAAAGAGCTCTACAAAATCCGAAAGCGATTCGGTTGCATAGATATCAAGATAAACCTTCTCATAGTCATCAGAAAGTTCAGCCATCATATTTTTTATGAGCCCGGTCTTTCCGTAACGACGAGGTGCGATAAGCGTTACATTTCTTCCGTTTTCAATGGCCGAAATCAACTCTGACGTCTCATGCTCACGGTCGCAAAACGTCTCGCGGCCTTCATATCCAGTCGTCAAAAAGGGATTCTTCTTTCTCATGCGCGTAATTGTAGCATTATGAGACCGAAAACACAATGTCATTACGAAAATATCGTAACGATTTTATCGTAATGGCGATTCCTGCATGTTCACGGGACAAGCGGCGCTCAAGAAATCTGCCTACACACCTGTACCGGCAACCCCAAATATCGATTTACCAAGGGTGATTGTATCTTTCACTGTCGTCCTAAAAAAACACGTCTGAAGGTATAGTTAAACCCATTGCTATCCCATAGGCGGGATAGCAATAATCAGATTCACAACGCCGTTTCCGCAGATTGGCAGACACCGCACACGGCACGCACAACTCCAGTTTGCACTCTGTGCGATTAAGACGCACTAACCCCTTAAATACTCCGCGAAAAATGGATCGGCAACGCAATACTCCCCGTCGAATATTTCAACATACCCATTCTCCATCAGCTTCTTCTTGGTGGAATTGACGGTGGAAGACATGCCGAGCCTGTATCTCGTGCGATACGCATCATCAAATTCACGAGTCCGCTCTTGTGACAGGGCGACAAGAAGTTTCTTCTGCGCCGTTGAAAATGTCAGCATCTGCTGCTCGTATTGATCACGGTTGAATCCCGACAGAAGACGGTACGCATTGGTGACATCATCTTGTGCAACCTCCTTGCGTCCGTCATCGTCAACAAGCCTAAAGACCTCAAAACCCAACTGCTGAATATAATATGGGATATTGTCAATCTTAAGCACAATCTGCGCGGCTACTTCACGCGAAACAGCAACGCCACCACTGGCGAATCGCGAGACGACAAAATCAATACTTTCGTCAAATGGTGGCTTATCGAGCATCATAGCTATCGCGGACTTATAAAAAGGACGATTACGCTCCGTAAACATCCGACGAAGCATGTGATAGCGGCTACCGAGAAAAATGTAGGAAATGTTCTCATGACTTTGAATGACAGAGCGCATCACCCTTTCAAACTGGTCATTCGGCAGAAGTTCAGACACCTCCTGAAATTCATCCATCACAATTACCGCACGTCGGTTCTTCGATATGATCCTCTGCGGCAAATCAAGGATCTCCGTTAGTTCCTCCGAACCAATCTTTGATTGCGCAGTGTCAATAGATAGTCCCGTCTCACCATCAGCCCCAATGGTCAGCCTTAACCTCAGGTTTTTTAAAAACTCACCAATTTTCCGAAATTCAAACTTAACAGGCGCAAATTTTCGATATACCTTCGTCGCATATGATGACACAAAAAGATCAATCGAAGGCACCTTCATGACATCAAATACAACACAAGGAACGCCAGCCTCCTCAAGCTCCAAGACAAGCTGCGAGACAAGAGAGCTCTTACCGTAACGCCTAGGACCATAAAGAACAACATTTGTGGCTCCACTCATTAACCTTGAGCGCAAATCGGCAAGAATCTCCTTACGATCATAAAAATTATCGCCTGTCGCAAATTGGAGGTAATTAAACGGATTTTTCATGAGTCACATTATAACACATATGAATACGAGAATCAAAATATCATCTTACGAAATTCTTCGTTACTAAAATTTTCGTTTTGGAGATTGGAGTCACAAACTCTAAACCATCAAATCAACAGACAAAATCGCAACGATCGGTTAGCGACTTTGTCGAAATGGCAGTGTCTTTTTTCAGCCATATTCCGAACAAACTACCATTTAACATTAACCCCGACGCATCTAAGCACCTTACCTAATGCATGTTTCACGGTATACCAGAAGCCGTTCTCTCTCAAACACTCGACTCCGCCTTTAATCTTCCTCGCCGGATAGGTGACAGCCATTCCAACTCGGTATGCCTCCGATCTCTTGAGCGCTTCAACCTCCCGTTGACTCCCTGTACTTTTAACACCTCTATCTCTAATCTGTAGAACTCCCACCATTGGCACAATAAGTGTCCTGACCATAGGCATCATCGCAGGAGAAACATGCTTAAAGACTTCATGTTGAAAAGCCGATTCTTCTTCTTTGGACAACCGCACACGACTAATTTGGCGAAAAATAGGGCCGAGGAACAATTCCAATGCTCGAGCCGTTGTATCATCCGGCAATTTCAATAAAAGCGTTTCCATATGTGCCACAAGCGTACACACCCAACCAACAAGATGCTCCACAACCTGTCCCGAAGCCGTCATTATGGAACCGCCCCTAACCCGTCGAAGATAATAACACGTATCAACAAAAACCGCTCTTTTCGCCGCCAACATGGCATCAACTGAAAATATGCAATCTTCATGGATAATGCCAGATTTGAATCTAAGATTATTTTCGCGCAATACCGATAATTTCATGAAATGCAACGGCGTTGACATTGTAAAATGCGCAGTCTCCTGCATTGCAACCATCAATTGCGCCCCAGACTGCGGCACCAAGAATTCCGGATGGACCGGAATATCATAGAAGCGGCGGAATGCCTCAAGTTGACTACCCAGTTTCTGGGCGACCTCCGCATCATGAGGAAAAGGATGTGCCTTAAATGCAATATGGTCAAGAGAACACCTTTCTGCCATTGACACTAATTCCGCAAGCGTTTCGGAGCAAAGCTTATCATCTCCATCCACAAACAAAATGTATTCACCTTGAGCACGATCCATTCCATTGTTACGAGAAATACTCAGTCCGCAGTTATCTTGGCTATAAACACTGACGCGACTGTCTTCTTCTGAATACTCCGTAAGTATTTTCAACGTTTGATCAGTTGATCCGTCGTTGATGCATATGACCTCAAAGTCCCTGAATGTCTGAACCAAGATTGAATCAAGGCAATCACAAAGATATTCTTCCATATTGTAACATGGAACAATGATTGAAACTTTAACAGGTGGTCGCATAAATCTACCGTCCTCTCAAAAAATAGTTTCCATAGAGTTCAAATCCATCGCTGCATTTTTATTTTTGCGAATACTTATCCAAAAACAATACCACGCCAAAAGGAAGAAGCGATCGACGGCTTACAAACTTACTTGGATGAGATGAATGCCGCGCATCCAATGGTACACCATTCCATTCCGTATAACCATACTGGGTGAACATCCTTTCACACATAATGCCGTATGGCAGAAGATATTTGACAAGGCTTCTGTCTGTTGATGTGCGATTAAGCAACGAAGACACCAAGAAAAAGGGCAACAAACCCTTTATTCCTTTGGATTCAGGCCATGCATAACCATATCGCTTCGCAACCCACCATCTCATGAATGAATAGGGCAAGAATATTTTCAACACGGATATCTTCCTATTCCTGCTACATGCCATGTTCTTCTCTGACAGACATTTGCTTTCAACCTTAAATCGAGCTATCGTCTCCCTGACGGCCGCCAACTCGTCCGCACAGGTGGCCAGCATACCCTCATCAGGCTTGACAACCCTGTTCAAATGCGCTGCAAGTTCACTTTCCGCACATTCCATAAGTCCCGGCAAATCTGCCTGTGCAGCTTGACTCGCCAGCATGCCAATCCCCTTCAGGGCATCGCGGAAGCGGATGCAGTCACCAGACTTCCAATCGACCTTTTTGTATCCAATCCTGTACGAATATACAATATCGGGTATCGCACGGAATTCTTCTGCGGCAATAAGCGCCGCCGCCATGAATGGCGGGTCTTGAAACCTGCCAAAAGGCGGAAAACATATCTCCAGACGCTGCAACAAAGCCCTGGAATAAATAAAACGAACATATGCAAGTGCCCACTGATATTCAGAAAACCGCATGGTTTTCTCAATCTTGAACGTATTCTTCGGCTTCTGGACATATGAAACCTTTCCATCCGGCGTAAATGTCTGCAGAGATCCGCCCGACGCCAAAAGTCCATTGTCTTTAGCGGAGGAATAAAGCCTTGCCAGCACATCTTTCGATGGATACAAATCGTCAGGGTCCATGAATGCAATGAATTCACCTCTGGCTTCACGCATTGCACGGTTTCTAGCCTCGTATACACCCATATGGGGCTGCTCGATCAATCTGATCCGTGGATCCTTCTCGGCATACCTTCTTATGATCTCGACCGTATTGTCCGTGGATCCGTCGTCAACGCACAGACACTCCAATTCATTCAGCGTCTGACCGAGAACCGAATCCAGACAGGCCTCCACATACCTATCCACATTGAAACATGGGACCACGACGGAAATCCTGCATCTGCTCGAACCCGGAATATCATTTTTCGTCCAGGAGACAAGCGTATTCCATTCTCCTGCCGGCATATGTCTGCGCCTGACGATCCCCGCCGTGACAGACTCCAGAAACCTCCGTTTAACCATATCCACAAGCTCTGCTGACGACTCAAGCCCAATCCGCCCAATGAGCCACAGATTACCGGAGAAGAATCGTCCTTGTATATAGGGTTCAAACACCGACAGCCGCCGCTTGTCCGAATAGCCTGACAGCCAATCGAAAAGAAATTCGTACTCTTTCCACAAGGCCATCAACTTGCTCTTGTCATTGCGCGAAGAGGCGGGATTGTCCGTCCGGTAATTGTAGTAGGCCTTCTCCACCGCAATGAAGCGCCGTGCGAAAAGGGCTGTCTGGAAGAAGAAGCCCGTATCCTGGAATGAAGCGCCTGCCGATTCATTGTATCGGACGTGATTTTCCATCAGGAGCTTTCTGCGATAGATTCCACTCCATGTGCCAAGGGTGCCTTCCTTGATCACTTCAGGCGAATCCGCCACATCGAACACACGCTCATATTTACCCCCCCCCCATCCGAGGAAAAGAGAACAATGTTGCGACACGACAGTCCCGTCCTCATCGGCCGTGAAGAAATTGCAGTTGCCCTTGACAATGTCCGCGTCCCCGGCGATCGCCCTGTCGTACAGTTCCTCATACATTTCGGGAAGGACATGATCGTCGGGCTCCACAATGCCTATGTAGCGCCCTTTCGCGGCGGCAAGTCCAAGATTCATCTGATATCCATACGACCTTACGGAAGAATCTATTACACGCACCCTTTTATCGCGTCCTGCATATTCAGCGATTATTTCACGGGTTCCGTCTGTCGAACCAGCATCTATGCATATAATCTCAATGTTCTTCAACGTCTGATTCACTACGCTGTCAAGCGCCTCACGAATATATCGCACAGTGTTGAGCGACGGCATCAGAACCGATACAAAGGGAGCGAACCCACTCCCCTCTTCCTCTTCTATCCGGCTTTCGGTATTGTGTTTTTCAATGTTCATGAGATAGTTGCCACCACTTCTCCCGCCAATACATAAGCGATTGATTTATTGATATCATGATATTTGAAACAGTCCTGACTTCCACCAATCACAAGATCTGGATATTTCAGCATATTACACATTCCTCTTTCATTTCACAGTTCTGCCACGAGCTCCTCGACAATCGTGCGCTTTTCGGATGAGAAGGAAATGCCGATAAGGGTAATGCGCTTGCCTGAAAGTGCGTATTTGCCCGCGTAGTCCTTGCCCTTGATCTGCTCCATCGCCTCTATAGCCGGCCTGTCAAGCTTGAACTCGATTATATAGATATCGCCGGGCAGGTCTACGACCATGTCGATGCGCCCGTCGTTGGTCTTTACTTCGGCATGCACATTCACACCAACCGAAGCAAGCACGACATAGACGATCGTCTGCCACATCTGCTCATTCTGGTGGTCGGTCAAATCGTATTGAATATTCGAAAAAAAGCATTTAAGCGCCTTGATGAATGCCGGGACATCATGCTGAAAGATCGCCTTTATCGCTGCAAACTGCGCTGATTCGGCGTAAGCGACATCCAATCCCGAGTACGCAGGGATAAGACGGCTTAGAAACGAATCTTTCACTTCTTGATTCGGGAAGTCAAGATTGTATCTGCGCTTATGCCCAAAACTCTCGCAGCTTTTTATCGTCAAATAGCCTGTCTGGTACAGGAGCGTCGTAATATCCGGCTTGTCAGGCTCGTACGTGTCAAGCCGCTCCTCCGCAATATCGACGGATGCAAAGTTAAGCGGATGCGTCTTAAGGATATCGATCAAAAATGTCGGCACCGCAGTCGATGACCAATATGCACGAAACTCCTTTTTATTTAAGCACAGCCCTGTGGACACTGGATTTACAACAAGCTCTGAAGCATAATGAAATCTGTAACCGTCATACCATTTTATGATTTCATTAAAGGCCTCCGCCGCCGAAACGCCGAGCTGTTTCCCTAACGCTTCTATGTGTTCGGAAAAATGCTTAGTCAATTCTGAATGTGTATAACCAAGAAGCGTCGCAAATTGTTCATCTGCTGATATGTCGGTGAGATTGTTGAGATCCGAGAAAATCGACACCTTCGAGAATTTGCTGATCCCCGTGATGAACGTAAAGCGCATCAAACTCTCTTTCGTCTTGATGACGGAATAGAACGATTTGAGCGCGTCGCGGAACTTGACGACCTCGGGCGTGTTGAGCGTGCCCAGAAGCGGCTTGTCGTATTCATCGACAAGCATCACGAACTGCCTATGCGGAGACTTCGCCGACAGAGCCTCGCAAAGGCGAGTAAAGACAATGGAAGGAATTGACGACTTTTCAACCTCTACTTCCAATTCCCTGGCCCGGGAAAGCAATTGATCAATAACCTTCTCTTCGAACTCGGCTACGGTCGGCGCTTGCATCGACCCCATGTCAAGATGAAGAACGGGATACTCCTTCCAGTCAAAATCAAGAGAATCAATCGCAAGCCCCCTGAAAAGATCCCGCCGTCCCTGAAAAAGCGACTTGAAAGTCGAGATCAGAAGAGACTTGCCGAACCGACGCGGACGAGACAGGAAGAACTGGCTGCCGATCGAATCGTTGACAAGCGGATACAGCACTTCGGTCTTATCGACATAAGTGTACCCGCGGGTTATCAGCCCCTCAAAGTTGTAGGTGTCTGTCGCTATAGGCTTCATTGCGAATATCATTATAGCATTTTCTCACATGACTTATAACTCGCGACTTCCCCTCTTGCCTCCTCCACGAGCTCCTCGACAATCGTGCGCTTTTCGGACGAGAAGGAAATGCCGATAAGGGTAATGCGCTTGCCCGAAAGTGCGTATTTGCCCGCGTAGTCCTTGCCCTTGATCTGCTCCATCGCCTCTACAGCCGGCCTGTCAAGCTTGAACTCGATTATGTAGATATCGCCGGGCAGGTCTACGACCATGTCGATGCGCCCGTCGTTGGTTTCAACTTCTCCAAACACGCCGACGCCAAGCGCCTTCAAGACGACATATACGATCGCCTGCCACATCTGCTCGTTCTGCCTGTCAGTCAGATTGTACGGAATGTTCCGGAAAAACACTTTGAGCGCTGCGACAAACTTCGCGACATCATGGCCGTAAAGCGCTTCCGCAGCCATGATCTGCGCAGATTCAGAGGCTGATGGTTCGATACCGGTATAAGCCGGCGCCAATTTGGTGACGAAAGAATTCTGCACCTCAAGATTCGGAAATCCAAGATCGTATTTGCGCAATGCCACAAACTGGCAAAAGCCTTTGATCGTCAGATAGCCCGTCTGATACAACAGCGTCGTGATGTCCGGCTTGTCAGGTTCATACGTATCAAGCCTATCCTCAGTAATACCGACAGATGCGAAATTAAGAGGTCGCGTTTTGAGGATGTCGATCAAAAATGTCGGTACCGCAGTTGAGGACCAATAGGTTTTAAACTCAGAATCACGAAGGCAAAGTCCGAGAGACACCGGATTTATGACTGGCTCCGCTGAATGATGAAATTTATAGCCGTCATACCATTTAACTATTTCGCCAAATGCTTCATCACATGAAATACCGAGCGTTTTCGCAAGTTTCTCTATCCAATCAGGAAAGAACTTCTTTACCTCATCGTGCGTATAGCCAAGAAGCGTCGCAAACTGGGCGCTCATCGAAATGTCGATAAGATTGTTGAGATCCGAGAAAATCGACACCTTCGAGAATTTGCTGATTCCCGTGATGAACGTAAAGCGCATCAAACTCTCTTTCGTCTTGATGACGGAATAGAATGATTTGAGCGCGTCGCGGAACTTGACGACCTCGGGCGTATTGAGCGTGCCCAGAAGCGGCTTGTCGTATTCATCGACAAGCATCACGAACTGCCTATGCGGAGACTTCGCAGCCAAGGCATCGCATAGCGATATGAACTTATCTGCAGGTATTTTCGAATTGGAAATCTCCACATCTTGTTCAGCCGCCAATCTATCAAGCGATCGGCAAAGGATATCTTCAAATTCGGCGACCTCAGGACGCTGCATCGACCCCATGTCAAGATGAAGAACGGGATACTCCTTCCAGTCAAAATCAAGAGAATCAATCGCAAGCCCCCTGAAAAGATCCCTCCGTCCCTGAAAAAGCGATTTGAAGGTCGAGATCAGAAGAGACTTGCCGAACCGACGCGGACGAGACAGGAAGAACTGGCTGCCGATCGAATCGTTGACAAGCGGATACAGCACTTCGGTCTTATCGACATATGTGTACCCGCGGGTTATCAGCCCCTCAAAGTTGTAGGTATCTGTCGCTATCGGTTTCATCGACTGACAATTATACCATATAGACCCTCTTGTTTCCATTCTGGGGCAAGACCTCACAACTGGGGCCGAATGAGGCCACAGAAAACTCCTGTTACACTCCGTGAAATACCGTATTATTGCATCTTGTCAGGCAGACGCTCCAAGCGCGCATAGTTGATGCGCAGTCTGCCCGCTTCGCCTTCGCGGATAAGCAGATAGTACCTGAAATCATCCCCCTGCTTGGCGAACTCGATCACATACCGCTGCTTCCCGGACTTTCCGCGAGGCGTCGCAATGCGGGCATTCGCGTTTTTCAGAGGATCCGGATTGCGCAGCACGATCGTCCACGTCCTCGTGCCCGGCTGCTCCATTTCAAGATCGACGATAAACCGGAATCTCGTGCCCGCTTTTCCCTTCCACACCTCAGGCGGCATCTCCATGCGGTGATTCCCTCCTGACATCTGATACCACCCGTCCTTGACCGGCACAGGCTTTCCGCCTGACAGTCCGGCCATGAACCGGCATTCCTTCATCGGATCGGCGCTTTCCCACAAGAGCGCGCCATCCGACCGCACCGCCTTAACCTCTGCCGATATCGGACGTCCGCCGACACCAAAGCAGTTGACCGGAGTCACGACAATCCGATAGGTGCGGCCTGCATCAAAATACCCGGAGGAAAGCGAATAGGTCAACATCGGCTGACGTTCATGCGACGGCAGCCAAAACTGCCCGAACTCGTCCTGACGGGCAAGCTTGCACCCTTTGTCGTCCTCAATCTCAAGACGATAGATGTACACTCCGTGCGGACCTTCAGCCTTCGGAAACGATATCTCCAGTTTCTCGCATGGCGTCCCCTTCGGCACGACGGAAAGCTTCGCTCCGGCGGCAAACTGCGGTACGGGCTCCGCCCTGACTGTCCTATCCCTGCGGTACGGAGCCGTCGCGGGATTGAACGGAAGCGGAATGGTCCATACCGGCGCATCGGTGTACTCCCTGCCGTCGCGGACGTCAAAGCGCCTGACGACAAGCCTGTCGGCATAGGCCTCCATCAATGCGACGTCATGCGACGGCTTGCTTCGCGGAGCGCCTCCAACCGCATGGCCGCCCCAAGATGAAAGACAACCGAGACTGACGGTTGTAA
This sequence comes from Lentisphaerota bacterium, assembly GCA_015061765.1. The sequence continues at coordinate 3,336 of SUVZ01000024.1, read as the reverse complement.
AAGCGCCCTGCCAGATGTTGAGTTCACTGCGCAGAGAACCGTGTGCGTGCCCCGTGAACACTACAGCGCGAGGATATTTCGAGTAGAATTTCCTTCGTTCGGACGAACCCCACGTGATGGAACTGTCGGTCGTGGCCTGCGGCGGAATATGGTCAAACACGAAAACCGGCTTGCCCGGATATTTCGCGCACGCTTCATCAAGCATCACCTTTGCGCGCCCATAGTCGATCCACTGAGGGAACACGATCAGCGGATATCCCTTGAAATCGATGGACGCATACGGTTCGTGCGGTATACCAAGCAGGCGGCGGACGTCCTTCATCACCTCCTGCCAAGGTTCCTTTCTGCGAAGACGGTCATGATTGGCGTATACCCACACCTCCTCGGGCTTCTTGTCCCTGAAGCTCTCGCTGTACACCTTGCGCAGAGACTGGAATCCCGTAGGGTAATACAGATCAGCGATGTCGCCGCAATTCACGACAAGATCCACTTCGTGCCTTGCGAACAGTTCACACGCCGCGCGAACGCGGGAACAGCTCTCCATGGTCTTGTGCACGTGGGTGTCGGTCATGAGCCCGGCCTTCCACAATGGCTTGCCGCCGTCAGCCCCCCACGTGCGAACGAACGGTGCCGCGCCGACCGCAGCCGCGCCTGACAGGAATTCCTTGCGCGTCGTTAAAAGTTTTGCCTTCTTGGACATATCACACGCTCCTTGTATCTACATATTATACACCATATCCGCCGGAAGCCTCCGCAGACGGCTCTATCGTATCGTAACCGTGAACGAACCTTCTCCACGGACACTGACAACACCAGTGGAGTTCGGCGCAAAATGCTTTTTGACATTCTCGTCCGACACACTGCTGTAGTTGTATATTCCCCTCGGCATCTTGACCCCGCCGACAAAAAGGTGCTTGACGCGCACGGATATGCCGTCCGCTATGTCCAGAACACCATTATCGGCAAAACTGAGTGTCGCCTCCTTGCCGAACACCGGCTGTGCCCTGACACCTTCCTGCGCATCCACCACCAATCGGCCGTCGCCGGAAACGGCCACCTCGCTCACGTTCGTCCATGCCGCGTCATGCGCCAGCGTCACCGTCCCGCGTTCCACTTCCAGTCTGCCGCACGATGAACTTATCGCATTCGTCAGCATCATTGTTCCGGGCGAATCGAACTTCAGTGACACATCGCCCTTGAACGGGATTGCACATATCGAATTGCGCGTGGTCACATTGTTCGTAAGATACAGCGTGGCGCCGGAGCCCTCTATCCACGAACAGTCGCTTCCCCCACAATTTGCGGATATGCATCCAACCGTCTGGAACGTATCGTTCAACTTGAGCACGGATCCCTGCCTGCCAGATATCCAGTATCCCGTCATCTTGATGGAGCTGTCCGCGTCCAGTACGTTGTCCACGCGCATATCGATATTTCCGCCGTCGCCGGTTATGGTAAGCCACTTCATGCTGTTCCCGCCAACTTCAAACACTGCGGTGCCGACACCCGCAGTGCCCCCGCTCAGAGCATAGTAGTGCGAGGCGTTGCCAAACGAGGTCGTGAACGGCTTGCTGCGGAAATACACCGTGCCGATGCCCGCCTGATAGAAGTTCCACGGCAACTTTCCACCCCCCTCGAAGACGACAACCGCATCCTTTGCAATCCAGAACCGCTGGTTTGCCTCATCCGCCGAATGAAAGAAGCCCCTGAACACATTCGTCGTAGCAGCCGGGACAATGAAGAAACTGGACGAGGAATGTTCGCCCATTGCGAACCAGATAGGCTTCTCGATGACGGCGTTGGAAACCGTGAGATAGTGGTTGGCAGAAGCCCCGGAAGAGGGAGACATATGCAACGACAGCGCACCGTCGGCATCCTTCCCTGAAATGACGGATCCATCAACACCCCTGGATGTCGTTATCGTCCCAGTAATGTCTATCGCTCCGTTCGAGACGATGAGTGCGCCGTCCCAGACGTTCGATCCGGACAATTCAAGCTTTCCGGCTCCAGTCTTGCCTATGCGTCCGTCCGCACTGATGCCGCCGCTGAACCTCACTGTCGTTCCTTCCGACACAGACAGCGTCTGGGAGCGCATAAAATCAACAGGCGACTGGAACGAATATACCGGCGAAGACTCTCCATCAGGACGTTCAGCCGCAATACCTCCTTTCACCGAAAGGACGCTCTCTCCGTAGAACTCAAACCCTGCCGCCGAGGAAAGGTCGACATGGTCCAATATCGCATCCTGATCGACACAAGCCCTGAACCCTACAGCTTCCGGTGATGCAAAAACAGCGTTCATTCCGCCCAAGAGATCAATCCCCTCTGAATCCCAGTTCGCCGCAGATGCGATGGACTCGTTTTCACCACCGCCGACCCATGCGTTCTCCGAAGTCGGGGTCTTGACTATGACAGAACCAGACTTCAGCTGCGGAAGGTCGCCGGATGCAATGCGGCCGACGAGCTCAACGCCATTTGTCTTCAATGAATCGACAAAGAGGACCATGTCGTCGGGCAGCACCAGCTCCGCATTGTCGCCAAGCTCGATGGAATGAAACTCTCCGAACGGATTTAAGCACGAACCGCCAACAGAGAATCTGCCGTCAACCTTGAGCGACTTCAATCCGGACAACGCCGCCTCGGCACCGGAATTCAAAAGAAACGTCCCGCTCTCGCCGACGGTTATCGCCGGGACGTTCCGGAATGTCGCAGTCCCTGTAATCTCGAAGACGCCGCTCTTCACCTCTAGCGAACCTGTCGTGGTGCTCGTCCTGCAGTCGAACCGCTGAGAGCTCGTCGCGTCCACATCGAGAACGACCGAGACTTTTCCATCGACGCCATAGTAGCTTGTAAACGTCGAGCCCGAATTCATGCCGGCGATGGTCAATACTGCCGGCTCATCACTCTTTATCTTGCCGCCCAAGGCCGCAATCGAAGGATTGGGACTTGCGGACGAAATAATGTGGGAAACCGTCTGGTCGAAGCCGTTCATGTCGATGAAGGTGGCTTCAGTACCACCGAGAGTGCTCCTCATCGAAAGATAGCTGCCGCCGAGGACATTCTCGCCATGGCATCTTACCGATCCTTTCCTGAGAATTACTCCACCTGTGATCGTGTCGTCTCTTGAATAAAGGTGGATCCATCCGGATGAGGAATCCACAACTCCGGAGTAGAGCCCTTTTATTGCCACGGCGGACCTGAAATGGGCGTTTCCATATATTTTATGAGGCTTCGTGCATGAGTGTGGGTCGGTTCATGCAATGAAATGATTGTTAGAGTGCTTGAAGCCCCCACCCTGTGGGTACTGGTGCGTTGTGAACAGGCGGCCGTCATGCC
>SUVZ01000470.1 GCA_015061765.1 Lentisphaerota bacterium | reverse complement strand
GAGTTCGGTCCGTAGAACGGCAGTTCCGCCTCCATAAGGCCGATGGTGTGCGCGAACGGGCACACGAGATACTTGAAGAGGTCGTGCTTCTTGAAGTATTCGCGGCCTGGCACGTCGATCTCCCTGCCGGAAACGCCGGGCCTGAGCATGCCCTTCGTGAGCCACATCACCTCGCGCAGGTGGTTCATGCAGTCCTTCTGGTCCTGCGAGAACACGCCGTTCACCGGAAGCGTGTCGCCGAAGGTGCCCGCATAGCCGTTGAAGCGAGGCGCGATGCCGATCATCACGAGCTCGCCGTCCTTCATCTGCCGGTTCGTCGCCGTCGGGACGACCGCGTTCGCGCGCTCGCCGGATCCGACGATCGTGGAGTAGGCGAAGTTCGTCGCTCCGTTCGCGCGGCAGACGGCCTCGCCCGCTGCGGCCACCTCGTATTCGAAAGCGCCGGGGGCGATCTTGGCGCGCATCGCGTCGTATGCGAGGTCGCAGAGACCGACCGCCCTGAGCATGTTCCCGCGCTCCCAGTCGCTCTTGTACGCGCGCCTCGCCTCGTAGTCACCGGTGATGTCCACGATCTCGACGCCGGCGAAGCCCGCCTGGAAATCGAGATACACCTGGTGCGGGATCGTGGTCGTGCCGACAAGACCGATCCTCTTGAGCGGCATTCCGGCTTCGGACATCTCCTTGTAGAGATCCTCGAATCCGATGATGTGGGCGTTGGGGTATTCCTCTTCGGGAACCATGAACACCGGGAAGCAGCGGATCTTCTTGACGGCGGAGCTCTGCAGGGCGAAAGGCTCCGATTCCGGTCCGCCGAGAAGCCAGGGCTCGCCCTTGCGCGGCACGAACACCGAGCCCTTCTCGAACTGGCCGCACCAGCCGGTGAGGTACCATCCGTTGGCGATGTTCAGCTCGTCGAAATAGACGAGCGCCGCATCGAGGTTCTTCTTTTCGAGGATCGCCTGCACTGCGGCGATACGCTTGTTCGATTCTTCGGTATTGTAGTACATGGTAGTTGAGAGTTGAGAGTTGAGTTTCCACTATCCACTGTCAGCAGCTGTATCCCTGGACGGGGTAGTAGGCGACGTCTTTGCGGCGGTCAAGACGTCCGTAGACCGCGACGACCGGAACGTCGGACTCGAGGATGGTGGCCGTCTGTCCGGGGGCGTTCTGCCACTGCTCGTCGCCGAGCGGAAGATCCATGCGGAAGCATTTCACGCGGCGCGCCGGGACGTGAAGCGTGATCCCTTCCTTCGGATCCTTGTCGTCAAAAAGTATCGTAAGCCTGATCGTCGCATCCTTCTCGCCGTTGTTCACGACCATCAGGGCCTCATGGCCGAACGGCTCCGAATCCCCGGGCGGCGGAAGATCGCCGTCGGAGAATACCCATATTTTCTTTCCTATTTCCATTTTTGCTCCTCCTGGGTCTAACGGTTGCTGGTACGGGATTCAGATTCAGGGACAGAAAAAGACCTGCTTAATGACAGGCGTGAATTCGCAATCGGGTTCGATGGCGAACCTTTCGAAGCACGGCTTGGAACGGCTCCACCATTCCTGCATCGCAGGATATTCCGCCTGCCTGGCCATATCCGCCTCGAAATCGTCACCCGTGTACTCGAAATACGAGAAGACCAGATCCCCGTGGAGAAATATGGAGTAATTGGTTACATGCGTCTCCCTGAGCACCTGCACAAGCCCCGGCGTCGGGTTCGCATGGAGTTCACAGTACTCTTCTATCTTTCCGGGCTTAAGCCTGCCAAGCAATGCATATCTTTTCACGTTCGGAATCCTTCCTTAATACGCCGCATTATATCAAACGAAGCCGGACCCAAGAAGTCATTTTACCGCATATTTATATTTACTTTTCCGCACATGTTGACTAAACGGAGACTCAGGTGATAGAATATGCGCCCATGAAAAACAACACATCCCTACGCGTACTTATCCTTCTCAACCAGACGCTGAAAGCCGCAAGGGACGAAATTTCGGGCATACTCCGCGCGGCGGCGGATCATGGATGTTTCGACGTGAGGATCTTCGACAGGAATCTGCCGCCCGAATCGCTCCGCAAGCACATCCACGATTGGACCCCGGACGGGATCATCACGGACAACCGCGGCGCGATGCCGACGATTCTTCCGGGGGCCGTACCGAATTGCATCACTTTCAAACTCAACCGCACACGCCACATCCCCGTCGTCTATCTGGATTTCTCGAGTCCGACGACTTCATCCGTGAACGTCAACGATTCTGAAATCGGAGAATGCGCCGCATCGTTCTTCCTCAAGCGCAAATACGCGAATTTTGCCTTCGTGGGAACCGACCTGAGCCATACGGCAGGACATTCGAAGGCCAGGTCGCTGGCGTTCAAAGGAAAAGTGGAGGAAGCGGGATTCACGTGCGGAAACTTCATCATCGGCGAAGACAGGGCAAGCGCCTGGACCTCCGAACTCGAGCGGCTCAAGGAGTGGATCGCCGCATTACCTAAGCCGTGCGCCGTGATGACGCACGCCGACGTGTACGCCAGACTCGTCTATGACGCATGCCGTCTGACTAACGTCAGCATCCCCGAACAGATAGCGCTCATAGGCGTGGACAACGAAATCGACATCGTCGACAACATGCGCCCCGCGCTTTCCAGCATCCTGCCGGATTTCGAGAAAGCCGGAATGATCGCGCTCGAGACCCTCCTGTCCGTACTTTCCGCGAAACGCGTACCGCGCAGACCGCTTTGCGCCACCTACGGCGTAAAGTCTCTCGTCGAACGCGGTTCGACCCAGGATACGCACGGAGCGGGAAGACTTGTCGATGCCGCTCGCGGCATCATCCGCAAACGTTCGCACGAAGGCATACGGGTGGCCGACATAACAAGGGAGCTTAACGTTTCCGCGAGACTCCTCGAAAAACATTTCAAGACGGTTCTCGGCCGGACCGTCAGGGACGAACTGCTCGATTACCGTCTCGAGGAGGTCAAACGACATCTCGCCGGCAAACCGGAGCCGATCGAAGCGCTCGCGCTGCAATGCGGCTGGAGGTCTCCCATCGCGCTCAAGCACCTTTTCAAAAAAAGGTTCGGCATGTCGATGAGGGAATTCAGGAACCGGGTAAAACCCCGGAGCGGCAAATGAACCCCATGTGATTGAACGGCAAACCAGCCTCCCGCAGCCAATGGCATGCGGAAGACCGGTCCGTTTCGACGCGCCAGGCGCGCGGCGTCACTTGATGACGCGCACGCGGATGACGGCGGCGGACTTCTTCAGCTCCTCGACGACCTCGGCCGGGATTGGGCTGTCGGTGTCAATGAGCGTATAGGCGAAGTCGCCGCGGCTCTTGTTCGCGATGGCGTCGATGTTGACCTTGGCGTTGCCGAGGATGCTCGTGAACTGGCCGATCATGTTCGCCTCGTTCTTGTGG
>SUVZ01000469.1 GCA_015061765.1 Lentisphaerota bacterium | reverse complement strand
CGCTTGTGCAGTTCCGTGTAGAGCAATACCGACGCCATCGGCGAGTAGTAATCCTTGTCGCCGTGCAGCATGAACATCGGCGGCGTCTTGGAGTCGAACTTGAACTCCGGAAGAATCGCCGCACCATCACCGCCGCGCGCGTTCGGTCCCGTCGCGCCGTCGTCCGCCACATACGCAGGATAGACCGGAACGGCGAAATTCAAATGAGCGGAACAGTCGTCGATGTCGTCGACACGGCCATACAACTGATCCTGGGAAGAGACGGCGGAAATGGCGGCAAGGTGCGCGCCCGCCGAATACCCGACAGCGCCGATCTTCTCCGGAGAGAAACCGAGCCGTGCGGCGTTCGCCCGAAGTATGCGGATTGCCCGGGCGGCGTCTTCTCGCGGCGCGTCGTATATCTTGCGCCCTTCGCGGCGCGGGATGCGGTAGTGGAGAACGGCCACCCAGCGTCCGGACTCGAGAATCGGCCGGCTATCGCGACAGAAATGCCCCATATGCTGCGAATCGTATCCGCCGCCAGGCATCACAATCACCATCGTATCGCGCGGCTTGCCGAACGGACGGAACAACACAAGCTCCGGTTGTGAGACATCGCGACGGCGCCAAACCTTTCTCTTCGCATCATACGCATAACGCCCGGGCGAGGAATCCTTCTCATGCGGCGCAAATTCTGGCCACAGGCGAATGCGCTCGACAATGCGGCTGTGCAACTCGCCGTACGCCTTGCCCTCGTTCTCCAAGACGACCGCAAACCCGGCTTTGACCACAAATATAGCCAAAACCACCATCAACACCTTCAAGGCCGTGATGTGCGAAACACAAACAGATACTTTCATTACACAACCTCCGGTTCCATTTCAAAAAACATTCAACATAAAGCGTTCTTACAACTGAAGCATCCTTACATTTCTGAAAGAAACAGTTCCGCGTCCCTCGGGATATGGTTTAACCAATGTCATTTGAAAAGCTTTTCGCATACAAACTCTTTTCCAAACAGTGGAATTTAGACAAGACCTATTTTCCATTGTTTGGAGATTCTATTTCATCAGATTTTCGGCGCGGCGGATGTAGGCATCCTGTTCTGCACGGGGAAGATCGTTCCAGCGTACGTTCCATCCGCATACGCGCACCTGAAGATTTTCATACTTCTCCGGATGCTTCTGCGCATCACGAAGCTCCTCCGCATCAAACACGTTGAACTGGATCACAAAGCCGCCGTTGTCGAAATAGCGGTTGATGAGAACTTTCATGACCTCAAGACCCTTGTCTCCCGACACCGTATAGGGCAGAAGCATCACATCAAGCGGGAAATCGCCCGGGAAATCCATGGAGTCGAGCGCGGATAGCGTATTGATGAGAGCTGTCACGCCTTCTGTATCCACACCCATGGTAGGCGAAAGATTCTTGGAGAACTCTTCACCCTTGAATCGTCCGTCGGGCGTTGCACCTGTCCTCGCCCCCTGAACCACAAACTGACGGGCATTATGTCCGCTCATACCGAAGCGCCCGCCGCGGGAATTAGGCCTAAAGTTCACGACAGCCGACAGACTCTTCGATATCTCACGCGCCATTCTGTTGACTTCGGCGTCGTTGTTGCCCCATTTACGTTTTGAAGCGAGCATCCTGAGCCGGAGATCGTCGCGCCCCTTCCAGTTGTCCGCCATAAGCGATCCGAGTTCCCTGAGAGACATTTCACGCTTCTCGTAAACGATTTCCTTGATTGCGATCAGCGCGTCCATTGCGGTACCGAATCCGGAGAGGGACGTACCGGTGTTGTTGCCGGTGCGCGTACCGTTTGCCATGGCATCCTTGCCGGTTTTCACGCTGTGCTCCCCGGCCAATGAGGCTACGAGCGCAGGATTGACGTCGTCAAGATGCTTCTCAAACTCGTAGAAGAAATCGCCGACGCGCTTAGCGGTGGCGCAGGCGCGCGCAGTGAACTCCTTCTTGAAAGCGGCAAAGTCCGCCGCGTCAAACTTACCGTCTTTCGCGTCCGCAAGAAGCAGCTCGACCACCTTGACGAGATTCACATGTCCGCCGCCGAGTCCGTTACCGGCCTCCGGGGTGGAAAACTCATAGCATCCGCGAGTCACAAAACGGCGCGCCTCGTCTGCCGGATAGCCACGGTGTTCGAGAAGAGCGCGGCAAGACTTTTCCCCAATGAAGGAGAGCGACCTGTGACGGCGGGCCATGTCCAGAGCCTTCTTAAGGATCGCATCCGGCGTGTTGTCGGCGACCTTCATGTGAAATTTGGGACTCGGAAGATTGCACTCGTCCATAACGTCAAGGATTATGAGCGAGAGCGGATTGTATTCCGTCGAGCCGTCGGCCTTCGTGCCGCCCATCGTCACCGGCTGCCCCCAGTAGTTGTCGATCGACCCCCACTGCCACAGGAAGTGCTTGAACTGCTCGCGGAATTCAGCCTCGCTCGTGCGTCCTGCGGCAAGATCCGCCTTGTAGTACGGCCAGAGAGTCTGATCGATGATCGAAAGCGAACGCGCCTGAACCGCTTCAAAATGTTCGCTCAGAACGAAGTAAAGGTAGATGAACTGCATCACATCGTACGCGGTCCGGGGCGCCGAAGTCTTCAGACGGCGGAAGCATTCCGCCTGGCGGACGGCGCGTGCGCCGCCGCGCTTTTCACCCTGCGCCGCGAGACGGTCGAGAAGGCGGTCTATGGCATCCGAGGCCATGCCGACAGCCTTGTAGTACGGTTTATCCTTCCAGTTGTCGTGAAGACGCTTTTTCATGCCCGGGAAGCCAAGGGGAATTACCTTGTCCCATTCCGGAATGATGTGGTCGAAGTCCTTCCAGACCATCCATTTGCCGATTCTGTTCCCTTCATTTATCTCTTGTCCGATAGACGGATAGAATTGCGCTCCGATTTTACCGTTTCTGCGCCAGATTACGCTCGACAAAGGTCTTTTGTAGCGATCCCAGCAGGCAAATGCGGGGAACCAGTCGTAGGGAGATACGTCAATTGCGATATTATCGCACAAATAGGCGAAACAGCGGGCTTTGACGACGTTCCACGGCTCGACCGGTTCAAGTTCTCCGGCAAGCTTCAGAACGTTGGCACAAGCAGTTGCATTATCTATACCGGTCGAACGATCGGTTACATCACAACGCCATTTCCACTCGATATACCGCGCTTCATTCGTCAAAGTCGAAAGCGGCGGCGGTTCTGGCGGTTTAGGAACCCACCCTTCACCACGGGCGAAGGACACGGCCGGAAAAGCCGCCAGAAGAGCTATGACAAGGATATTCTTATTCTTCTTACTCATGATGCGTAATTATACCATGATTTTCCATTTTTCCGATTCCATCCGTTTCACGTCCAGAGTTTCTGCGAAAGACCACGAAATTCGATTGTTTATAAACCATGGACATGGTCAATGCGGAACCTTCC
>SUVZ01000468.1 GCA_015061765.1 Lentisphaerota bacterium | reverse complement strand
AACGAGCCCGTTTGCCGATTCCACCTATGTCGCCGCTCCTTCTATGCGGCTGGCAAAGGGGCAGATATCCGATTTCATTGAGACTGCGCTTCCTGGACAGGGATTGGTGGTGTATCTTGAGAACAGGGTTCCTGGTGATGCGGCCGAGGCACAGATGGTCCGCAGTCAGATCCGCAGCGAGCTTGGCCAGGCGAACGCGTTTGAGTTTGCCGCGGCGTGGAACAAGTGGAACCTTTCCCGCATGAACCTCAAGGCGAACGCGGGGGCCTCTACCGAGGAATACGACGATGACGGTGAAGTTCCGGAGAATTGATCCGGCTGCAATGCTTCCCTCCTATGCCCATCCCGGTGATGCCGGGATGGACATTCGTTCTATAGAGGATTTGGTCATCGACCCTGGCGCCCGCAAACTGGTGCGTACGGGGCTGGTGATGATGCTTCCCCCGGGATATGAGGCTCAGGTCCGTCCGAGAAGCGGACTGGCGCTCAAGAACGGCGTCACGGTCCTGAACACCCCCGGCACGATAGACGAGGGATACAGGGGGGAAGTGGGAGTGGTTCTCGCCAATTTCGGATCAGAGCCGTTCAGGATCGAAAAAGGGTCGAAGATCGCCCAGATTGTTGTCGCCCCGTGCACGAGGGCTGAAATTGAGGAGACCGTTGAGATTGACTCCACCGAACGTGGAGAAGGCGGTTTCGGATCGACAGGCGTATGATACTCAAAATCGAAAAATACGGCAGCGACAAACTTCGCATGCCGGCTCAAAAGGTGGCTGTGACCCCCGAATTGGCTGTTCTCGCAGAAGACATGCTGGAGACGATGTACAAGGCCAAGGGTGTTGGTCTCGCCGCAGAGCAGGTCGGCCGCACCGAGGCGCTGTGCGTGATTGACGTGCCTCTGAGTTGTGAGGATGATGAAGAGACCAGGCAGTTCAATGCGGATGTCGCCCAGCCGCTGGTGATGTTCAATCCGGAGATAGTTTCCTTCTCCGGAGAGCAGACCGGACGCGAGGGGTGCCTTTCGCTGCCCAATGTCGGTGGGGATGTTACGCGTCCGTTTGAGGTCACGGTTCAGTTTCTGGACATCAAGGGCGTCCCTCAGATCGTTACGGCGCGTGGGTTTCTTGCGCGTGCAGTCTGCCATGAGACGGATCATCTGAAGGGAATCCTCTATGTGGATCACATGGATGAGAAATCCCGTGACAAGGTTTTGAAGAAACTTCTGAAGCAGAAAATCAAATGATGGAAAGGCGGCGGCGCAGATTGCCGCCGGAATGGATATGACTATTAGCGAATGGCTTAAGGATGGTTTTGCCAAGGCGTTCCCCGATGTTGAACTCCCTGAGATTAGGGTGGTGCCCGCAACAGACCCTAAGTTCGGCGATTATCAGTGCAATGACGCCCTGAAGATTGCGAAGAAGGCGGGATTCAGGAATCCCCGAGAGGCGGCAATGAAGGTCGTCGAAAACCTTACCCCAGAATACAAGGCTGAGGTTGCGGGGCCCGGCTTTCTGAACATCACGATCACCTCCGAGTGGCTTGGCGCGGCTCTCGCTTCGCTCGATGCCGACCGGAATTGCGGGATTGAGCAGCTTGGATCCGGCAAGAAGGTCGTCATAGACTACTCGTCGCCCAATGCCGCCAAGCAGATGCATATCGGACACATCCGTTCGACCGTGATAGGAAATGCCATCGACCGCATATATCGGTCTCTCGGCTATTCCGTAATCGCCGATAACCATCTCGGCGATTGGGGTACACAGTTCGGCATCCTCATCAAGGGATACCGTGAATGCCTCACGCAGGAGGAGCGCGACAACCTCGCCGTCGTCACGCTGGAGAAGTGCTACGTGGAATCCTCCTCGCGCGCAAAGACGGATGAGGCGTGGAAGACCGCCTGCCGCGAAGAGCTTGTGAAACTGCAGCAGGGTGATCCGGACGATGTCGAGCTCTGGAAGAGGTTCATCGAGATTTCAATCAACGAGTTCAACCGCATGTACTCCAAGCTTGGCGTCAAGTTCGACACATGGCGAGGGGAGTCCTTCTATCGCGATATGATGGCTCCTGTCGTGGATCGTCTTGTTCAGATGGGTCTGGCCGAGGAGTCGGATGGTGCGCTCGTTGTACGCTTTGAGGAAGAGGGGCTTCCGCTCGCAATCGTGAGGAAGTCTGACGGCGGGTTCAACTACACCACATCCGATGTGGCGTGTGTAGAGAGCCGCATCAAGGATTATGATCCCGCCGAGATCATATATGTCACCGACGATCGTCAGATTCTTCATTTCAAGCAGTTTTTCATCATATGCGCGAAGATGGGCATGAAGGCGAAGCTGGTGCATGTGCCGTTCGGCCTCATGTCGTATCAGGGCAAGGCGATATCCACACGTGAAGGCAACTTGATCAAACTCGACGATCTTCTTGCGGAGGCGACGCGCCGTGCGTACGAAATCGTCAAGGAACGCGGCGGCGACGAAAAGCTTGCCGAGGATATTGGCTTCGGTGCGGTCAAGTATGCCGATCTCAGCCATGATCCCGGCACTGCCATCGACTTCAATTGGGACAAGGCCCTCGCCCTTGAGGGCAATTCCGGACCTTATCTCCAGTATGCCCATGCCCGCGTGTGCTCACTAATGGACAAGGCCGGAAATCCAGATGTTTCCCAGTTCTCCTACTGCATCGCATCTCCCTCGGAAAAGCTTCTCGCACTTCAGCTCCTGAAGTTCGGCGGCACTGTCCGCAAGGCTGCGGAGAACTACAAGCCGTCGCTTCTCGCCGATTATCTTTTCCAGACGGCCCAGCTCTACTCGTCGTTCTATCAGCAGAACCCGATTCTCAAGAGCGAGCCGGAGGTGCGCGATGCTCGTCTGAAGCTCTGTGCGCTTTTCGGAAGGGTGCTCGCCAAGGGTCTTGACCTTCTCGGCATCGCGGCTCCTAGCCGTATATGACGGCAAGGCGTTGGATGGCCTGACATCTGCCGGCGTCATTTCTCGGCGAATGTCCGGTTTTAAAGTTTGAGCAGGTGTTTGCGAAGTGCGATCGAGACGGCCTCTGCCCTGTTCGCCGCGCCGATCTTTTCGTAGAGTTCGTTCAGGTGTTGTTTCACGCGGCTCTTTGATATGCCGAGCATGGTGGAGATGTTGTCGTTGGAAAGACCGCGTGTGATGGAGTCGAGAACTTCGCGCTGGCGTGGCGTCAGGTGAATCTCTTTGCTGTCCTCCTTCAGCGACTGCTCTATTTCCGGAGATACGTGGCGGATTCCGTCCCGGGTATCCCTGATGGCCTTCATCAGATCGTTGTTCGAGAGATTCTTGGTTACGGCGCCGGTCGCGCCGGCGGCCAATGCGCATGAGATGTCGGCGGCGGAGCCGAATGTGGTAAGGATGAGTACATGGGAAGACGGCGATACTTCCAGTATGGCTTTT
>SUVZ01000023.1 GCA_015061765.1 Lentisphaerota bacterium | reverse complement strand
AATGCGCAACCCATTGTCATAATTGCGGCGAAGCGAATGGACAAGATGGTTCCCAGTCTGTTCATTGCGAACTCTTTTGCTGATTGATCAGGGCATATCAGGACTTCGCTGTCTGCGCCATTCGGTTAGGGTTTTCCCGAATTTCGCTTTGAAGACGTTGCGGAGATGGTTTGTGTTGTGGAAACCGCTGAGTGCGGTGACCGTGTCGAAGGTGCGGGTTGTGGTGGTGAGCAGGACCTTCACTCTTTCCAGCCGGTGACGTACGATCTCCTCGTGAATGGTGTGCCCGGTCACTTTTTTGAAATTCATCTCCAAAAGGCGCAGGCTGCCGCCGATAGTGGTCGCAACGGAAATTGGCGAGATTGACGTGAATGCATGGGTACGTATGTAGTCGCGGGCTCGCTCGATTCTGCCTGCGGAATTCGCGATGTCCGTCGTCGACATCCTTTCGACCGTTTCCTTGACCGGGATTTCAGTTCTTTCGCTGTTGAAGTGCGGCGCTTGAAAAGCGCGTGTAAAGCGGCAGCGGCTTCGTATCCACAGCGTTCGAAATCGGGTGCGACGGATGAGAGCGTGGGTCTGGTGTTTTCACAGATCGTTTCGTTGTTGTCCACGTCAAGTATCTGCAGATGTTCGGGGATGAGAATGCCGGAAGGTCTGCAGAGATTGATTGTGCATTTCGCCCTATGATCGAATGCGACAAACACCCCATGACGGTTTTACCTTCCGTTACTGGGAGCAATCCGACCAGGGAGTGTTTTTGGTGAAAATGTGGTTTTTTTTTTGTTCAAAAGATGATTACCATATCTGTTGAATTTGGTATATTCATAGACAAAGGAGGTAAAGTTGCCTTATTTACAACGCTTTAAGGCGCTTGAATATGATATGGTTGGTGTGAATAATAGGAAAGTGGGACTGTTCATCGCTCCGGTGGCTGTTGTTTGTTGCATCGTCTCCGAGCAGGCTTTTTCGAGCGTATCGTTTAGAGAGCCGTGCCCGATTCCGAAAGTGCATAAGATGTCTTATGATTCCGCTATGGAAGTTCGCATAGACGAAAAGCTTTCAGTAGCCGTTTCGTGTGAAGATTCCGCCGTCGCAGTTGAATGGGTGTGTCGGCATATGAAAGAATGGTTCGCTGTGCGGCCTGTAGTTTCGCAAGGCAAAGAAGACTTCACGGACATTTCAGACGAAGGCTACAGAGTGAAAACCGAACCGGGCAGGATTTTCATCACGGCCAGGAATTTACAGGGTGTGCGCTATGCTATGTATTCGTTGCGTCAAACCGCAGAAGCGGTTACCGAAGGTATGATAGTCTCGGCATACCGTCTGCCGGTGTTGTCATTTGAAGATAGTCCGGCGCTCAAGTTTCGCGGCCTGCATCTTTGCTGGTTTCCAGAAGTAACGCCTGCATTTGTGGAGCATATGATTCGTCTGGCGGCTTACTACAAATACAATCATCTCGTTATTGAGTCATGGGGCGTTTTTCAGAGCGAAAAACATCCGTGGTTCTCCTTGAAGGGAGGCAAGATGACGAAAAAAGAACTGGGTCGTCTTGTCTCTGTCGCCAAGGATGTGGGGATTACGTTGGTGCCGCAGATCAACATCTTTGGTCACGCTGCGGCTGCTCGCATCGGAGGAGGAAAACACATTACGCTGGATTGCCATCCGGAGCGCAAGTCGCTCTTTGAACCTGCGGGCGGATGGAATTGGTGTCTGTCGAATCCCGCGGCTACGGCGGTGCTGAGGGACCTTGTCGCAGAGATGCATGAGGCGTTCGGCAATCCTCCGTTCTTCCATATAGGATGTGATGAGGCTGAGAAGCCGAGTTGCGCATCATGCCGGGCGACGAAATATTCCAAGCTGCTGTTTGCGCACATTGCCTCCATCCATGATTTGCTGAAGAGCCGTGGTGCGCGTGCGATGATGTGGCATGACAAGTTGCTGAACGGCAAAGAGTCTAAATGGAAGGGTTACTATGCCTACGGAGATGACGAGACTTCTTCACTGGCCAAAACATTACCGCGAGACATCGTGATCTGCGACTGGTATTACGGCAAGCAGGTGTATGAGACCGGAGAATATCCGACAGCCGATTATTTCAAATCTCTCGGCTTTCAGGTTGTCACGTCTCCGTGGAATGACCTGTCCGGCATCCGAGTGCAGACGAAGTATGCCCGTGAAAACTCCCTGGACGGCGTCCTGCAGACCATATGGAACGAATACCGTGGCGGTCCTTTTGCCAGGATGATGGAGACCGCCGCATGTAGCGCATGGGGGCGCGGCGACTCGACCAGTGGATGGTCTGCCCTTGGCTTCGCAACGCACTGGCGTGAATGCGGGCATGATATGGGCATTGACGACTATTCAGAAACGGGGTACTACAGCAATCAGTCCACTCGTGATGTGCTGGATTATTGAGTTTAACAAAAAAACAAGGAAAGGAACGTACGATGAGTAGAAAAGGGGTTCTGTTGGGAACGGTTGCGGCGGTCTGCCTTGGTGCGGCCGCAGAAGCGTTGCCGTTTTGGGGTGATGGTTCTCCTGTCACCGGACGTGTTGCGGCCGTACAGAAGGTTCTTTGCGTCGACGGGCCTTTTGAATCCCGCACCGTAGATGCGGTATCGCTTTCGCTTGATTGGTTCACGTCGCGCGCACCCGGGCTTCACATCCATTTCCGCTAATTCTTCAGAAAGGAGCACTGTCATGAAATTCAAGACCGCATCCCTCGCAATTCTCTCAGCGACCATTCTGTACGGACAGCCAAACCTTAGCGGAGTGTCCATATCGCAGAACGCCGCCACGCGGGTGGTGACGATAAAGTATACGCTAGATGTTCCCGCCATAGTAACGCTGGACATTCTCACAAACAATGTCTCTATCGGGGCAGACAACTTCCGCACTTTGGTTGATGCGACAACCGATTCGAAGGAGTGGCCGCTCAATAGAGTCGTTGCCGCCGGTGAACATAAGCTTGTGTGGAATCCATGCCGCGAATGGCCTGAACATACGTTCGCGGATGGTGCGTTCTCAATTGATCTGCGTGCATATTCGTTGACGCAGCCTCCAGACTACATGGTGTTGGATCTTACGGCGGAGCATACAGCGACGCGCAATATGCGCTGGTTTTATGCAAGAGTAGAGGATCTACCTGACGGAGGCGTGAAAACCGCAGATCCGATGGATGCCGATGCGGTGAAGGAACTCACAAACGATGTATACCGCACAACCAGACTTGTCATGCGCAAGATTCCGGCCGCTGGCAACAAATGGCGGATGGGCTCACCTGCCACTGAGTCTAACCGCTCTGACAATGAAACAGCTCATTATGTGACTTTTACGGAAGACTATTATCTAGCGATATATGAAACTACGGAGGCTCAGGAGTCTCAGATGAGTAACGCTCCGGGGAAATCAACCATCCCTTCCTATTTCAAAAAGTATACGGACTGGCGAGGCTCCGCTACGGGGACATCCTATTGCTGGCCAACGAACGGGCATGATATATCGAGTAGCAGCATTATTCAAAATTTCAGGAATCGTACCGGACTGTTGTCGCTAGATCTTCCGACAGAAGCGCAATGGGAATACGCTTGCCGGGCAGGGACATCGGGTCCTTACTATAACGGAGCTTCCACTCCTGATGCCATTGCATGGACTATCAATAATTCGTCAAAATCGCGTCGTGCAGTAGGCCTTAAGGCGCCAAATTGCTGGGGAATGTACGATATGCTCGGAAACGTCTGTGAATGGGTGCTGGATCAATATGCAGCCTATGGCAGCGATCCTGTTGAGAATCCTATCGGTCCAAAGGATAATCCAGGGACTCGAATCGTGCGTGGCGGCAGTGTGTGGATGGGAAACGGTGCGGCGCGCGCCGCGTTTCGTCGGTCTCGTTCGGCATCTGCAAATTCCGATGACGGATACGGCGGAGGTTTTGGCTGCCGCCTATGCTGTCCGGCTGTAATCCCTGTAGACTGATGTAGCAAGGAGTTGTGAATGAAGACGCCTGTTTTTATTTGTGCTGCAGTAGCGGGTTTCTCTCTGCATGGATCGTTGGTTCTCTTTGATTTTGAGAATGACGACGTGTGTTTTGCCGCCTCCAATAGGGCGACGCAGGTGTGTGTCGCAGATTCTTTTGCGAGTTCTGGTTCTCGTTCGCTCATGTATTCCTGCGGTGTGTGGAATGAGACGTGCATGGCGGTTGATCTGCCCTCCGTGATGGATTTTCGTCCTTACGACAGACTATGCATAGATGTGGTCAACGCAGGGGACCGGCCTGATGAACTCAATGTGCATCTGGCGGCGCCAGGCGAACGGGTGAATACGAGCTACTATTCGTATTCCGGCATGAGGTCCCGCCATTTTGCGCCGGTAGGAAGATCGTGTTGGATGATGTCTCTGTCCGAGTGGCCGAAGAAGTCCAAGCCCGACAAGGTCGCGAGGCTCTATTTCTTCTGTCAACGCCCGTTCGGCTCTAAGATGTATCTTGATAGGATACGCTTGCTGAAGAAAGGCGAGGTTGACATTCCAGCGCGTTACGGCGGCGAGGATGAGAGTAGAATCGCTGAAATGGAACGCGCTGCAAGGGAGAGGAAAGAGGCGGCGTGGATTTCCGCGCATAAGGATTTCCTCGCACGTTGCGCTTCTGCCGGACAGAATACCGAAAAGATTCTGGTGGGTTGTGCGTCGTCGATGTCGCAGATCCGTCCATATGATCCGGTGTCGGGAAAGGATGTAGAGGCCGCTTCGAGGCTTAATGTGCGCTTGGCGCGTGGTGAATACGAGAACTTTCAGATTATCGTCGTGCCCGCGGGGCAGGAGGGTTTGACGGATGCGAGAGTGTCCGTCGAAGGTTTCTTGTCGGATCACGGAGGTGAATTCAACGTGTCAAACGTTTTGTGCTCGGTGACGGGATACGTGAAGACTCGCGGTGTGGCGTCATATTCAACCTCCAAGCGGAAGGTGAAGGACGGCAAACTTGTGAGAGGTGGCGTAAATCCTGTTCCCGGATGGTGGTCCGATCCGATTCTGTCCTATCTTGACCGTACGGATGTTGCGGCGGGAGTGGCACAGAGTTTCTGGGTACGGGTGCATTGTCCGAGGGGACAGGCTCCGGGTGTCTATGCGGGCTCGCTTGTCGTCAGCGCAAGGGGAGTCGATCCTGTGCGATTCCCGTTTGTGGTGCGGGTGAATCGGTTTGAGATACCCAGTGCGTCGCCGTTGCCTCTGGCGATAACTTTCAACCCGGTGTGCAGTCACTGGTGGTGGGAGAACGGAGAGGAACATGCGCAGCGTGTCGCGGCGAACGTGGATCCGGAGGCCCCTGTCAACATCTGGCGCAAGCGTCGCATGGAGTGGGGTGATTTTCTCGCCGATTACTATATAACGGTGAATAATCTTTATTACAATATGAAGCGCCCCGATCCTGATTTTGACATTCTGGCCCGCCAGAACGAGCGGGGTCGCGCTGGAATGATAAACCTTGGATATTGGGATGGATACAGTGATACGCCCAAGGGGAGAGGATGGTTTGAAACAAACATGATCCACCGGTTCCGCAAGGCGTACGACACCGCGAAACGGCTGGGCCTGACGGATCTTGTCTATCTCTACGGAGCGGACGAGGCAAAGCCTGAAACGGCTGATCGTGTGAGGCGAGGAGCTGATGCGCTCAAGAGGGAATTCCCGGGTGTGCCCCTGCTGACGACTGCGCGTGATGTTAAATATGGAGTGGACAGTCCTCTTTCATGCATTGATTGGTTTACGCCTCTGACTTCTCACTACCGTCTTGGGCAGGCGGACAAGGCTCGGGCCGCCGGACACAAGGTTTGGTGGTATATCTGTGACGGCCCTATCGGCGAATGGGCGAACGCGCATATCGAGAATGATCCGATTGACATACGTTCATTGATGGGTGCGCAGTCTGCACGTATGCGACCTGACGGTTTCCTTTATTGGCAGATATCGTATTGGAACAGCTCGCGCCCGATAACGGGCGGGCCGTTCACGGAATGGGATCCGCGCTCCTATAAAGGGTTCAATGGAGAAGGCGCCTGGACAGCGGTCGGTCCCGACGGAATCCCTCTGCCAACCGTCAGGCTTGAGAATTTCCGTGACGGACTGGAGGATCTTGCCTATGTAAGGCTGCTGGAGCGTCTTCTTGCTGCCGGAGCTGACGGGGAATGGGCGGATAAGGCGAAAGCCATGGTGGCAGTTCCGCAGTCGGTCATGATTTCTATGCAGAATTTCTCAAGTGATCCGCGCGATATCGATGCATGGCGAGATACGATGGCGGACCTTATCGAATCAGCACAGAAAGGAGACTGAAACATGAAATGGTTGGTGGTGTCGTTGCTTCTGGCAGGAGGCTTGCTATCCTCTAACGCCGAGACGGCGGAAGTTTCTTCCATATCGGATTATGATCGGGCTGCTGTCCTCGAACTGGCGCAATGGCTATGGCGCAATCCAGAGCTGAGCCATGAGGAGTTCAAGGCTGCGGCGAAGCAGGTGGCGTTCATGCGAGATCGGGGATTCTCTGTTACTGAAAAATACCTTGGGATACCGACTGCGTATCGTGCGGAGTTCAAGAATGGCGAAGGCGGCGTCACGTTTGCGTTTTGCGCTGAATATGATGCGCTTCCGAATGTCGGCCATGCGTGCGGGCACAACCTCATCTGCGGCGCATCGGTCGCGGCGGCGCTCTTGGTAAAGGAGTCTTTGGTCGCGAAAGGCATATCTGGACGTGTAGTGGTTCTGGGGTGCCCCGGTGAGGAGCGCAATGGCGCAAAGGTGAAGATGGCGGAGCTGGGCGCTTTGGATGATGTCGATGCGCTTATGATGTCTCACCCGATTCCGTCGATGAAGCCCAGTTCCGACTGGGGGTATGCAGGTGGACGGAACGTGCGGGTCACATATCGCGGTCACGGAGCCAGTCCGATGGCGCGGTGGGCCTCTCCGAAGATCCGCAATCCACTTGACGCTCAGACGCTTCTTTATCAGGCTGTGGCTCTCCGGCGTCATTATACGCCAATGAATCTTGCGCTGGCCGGTACGATCACGCAGGCTGGCCAGCGGGCGAACATGGTGCCAAACGAATCAGTTGCGACTTATACCGTCCGCAGTCAGGATCGTGAAGTGCTGCTCGCCTGGACCGAAGAGCTCGTGAAGATGGCGAAAGGGGCTGCGATGATGACCGGGACCGAAGTGGACCTGAAGATAACAGGCGGCTACATGCCGACAAATCCATGCTATCTTCTGAGTGACGTCTATCTTGACGCAATGGCGACGTTTGGTCTTGTCGGGCGCAAACTCAAGGCGAAGGAACTGGAATTCGCGCTTACGGATTTCGGGAATCTTTCGCAGTTGAAGCCCGGAGTGCACATGCACTTCCCTGTGATGTGCACCGAGCATCCTTGCCATTCGCGCGGTTTTGCCGAAGCCTGCAATACACCTGTTGCGTACACTAATATGTTTGCGAGCGCACAGGCGATGGCGGCGACGGCTTTGAAATTCTTCAGCGATGCGCAGTTTCGCCGTGCGGTGCAGGATGAATTCAACCGGAACACAGGTCGTTGACCCAGCTCTTTCGGTATTACTTCCAAAGTGCGTCTGATGATGTCAGATGTATTAAGTTTTAATTTCGTTTTCCGGAAATTTGATATGCTGAGGTAACGACATTAAAGCCCTTGCCGAAAAGTTGCGCAGCAGGAAGGAAGATATGTTTAGGATTGCAGGATTCAGAATCGGGACCCTAAAAGAAACTTAATTGATCCTATAGTCCTCTTCTGAAATGGCAGAGGCGGAATTTCAAGAAAGAGTGATAATTTCACTCCCAAAACCACATATTTTGCAAGTACCATGATTTTGAGTATATGTGAGAATTAGTCCGAATCATATTCTCATTTCAGGCGGCGTCTGAGGAGGCGCGATAGAGGTGTCATGGAAGTTAGCTCGAAATTGATTTTATGGTTGAGTGCAAGGATGGTGCCATATTTGGTGTTGAGGTGAAATCTGGGCAGGCTTCGCTTGACGACTTCAATCACTTTCAAATGGTTTGCTGCAAGTCTGGCCAAGAAGCCTTTTACAGTAATTGTTCTTTATTCCGTCAATCCCCCCTTAGTCGCTTTATGCAGCGCTATGGTTGCGTTTACGGACGAATTGAGGTATAATCACAGGCATTTTCGGAGAGAATAGTCTTTACTGGAGATAACATAACATGGAAAATGTGAACGAAGTGCTTGCCGATGCAAGCGCAAAGATCGACAAGAGTTTTGACACGCTGAAGAGCCAGTTCGCTGGACTTCGCACAGGCAAGGCGTCCCCCGCATTGGTGGATGGGGTGAAAGTTGACTACTATGGGGCGCCTACGCCGCTCAAGAACCTGGCCACAATCTCCACGCCGGAGCCACGTCAGATCAAGATAGCTCCGTTCGATCCCAGCATTCTCGGTGAGATGAACAAGGCAATTCTCGCGGCAAATCTTGGGGTTACGCCGCAGACTGACGGTCGAGTGCTCCGCATCACGATTCCGGAACTCAACGAAGAGCGGCGTAAGGAGATTGTGAAGGTTGCCAAGAAGCAGGCGGAAGACCAGAAGATTGTCATGCGTAATATCCGTCGCGATGCGAACGAGGCTGTCAAGAAGCTTGAGAAAGACAAGAAGATCACCGAGGACGAGCGTGATCAGGGCCTTGAGAAGATTCAGAAGGCCACTGACGACGGCATCGCTCGCGTTGATGCTGAGCTTAAGTCAAAAGAAGCGGAAGTAATGTCGGTTTAAGACCATCTCGCAGAGAAGGTTAAGGAGGTTAGAGATGAGCGATGAGACTGTTTTGACGCCGATTACGCCTGAAGAGGGTGTTTCTGCGCCGCCTAAGGCCATACCGTCTGCAATGACGGCTGCGACATCGGCACCCACGGTGAAGCTGAAACCTGTTATTCGCAAGCCGCTCATCCGCAAGCCTGTCATTGGGGGGGCGAAGCCTGTAACGCTCAAGCCTGCGTCCGGCACTCCGCCGCCACCTGCGGCCATCCCGGAGGCCTCTGTCGCAGAAACTTCGGCGGCTCCGGCAGCGGCTTCCGTGGCGAAGCCGAATGAACCTCAGCTCAAGTCGATTACGAGTCCGGTCGCTGCTCAGGCAGTTCTTCGCAAGACGGGAATAGTTGCTGAGGGCATTCTTACGCCTGCTCAGGCCCAGGCTGCCAAGACCAAGACCTCCCGCATCTCGCTTGAGTCCGCTATTGGTGTAGCGCCGCCGACCAAGAGCGCCGCTCCAATGAAGACGATCCGCCTTCGCCGTCCGACGGATATTCCGCCTGCGCCGAGTGCCGTCAAGCCGGTGCTGAGTCCGTTGAAACCTGCTGCGCCGGAATCTGCGTCGGCGGCACCCGCAGCCCCGGCTTCAGCGGCGGCATCAGTGGCCGCGGCAACGCCGTCTGTCGCCCCTGTCGCCGCTCCTGAGGCGGAAATGGCTCATGGCGGCGATGACGTTCCCACAACCGCGACAATAGCCGCACCAGCCGAGCCATCGGCAACAGTCACGCAGAAAAAGACGCTTAAGCTTCGTCGTCCTAATTTCAAACGTCCTACGGTGGGCGGTCTTCGCAAGCCGGGGACGGAGGCTCCTGCCGCACCTGCGACTCCCGTCGCTCCTGCGCCAGTTGCGGATTTGGGTACGGTTGCCGATATTCCGGATGTCGCCGACATGCCCGACATCAAGCCGCTTTCGCCGGTTGCCATGCCTCCCGTTGCTGATGACTCCAATACCGTCGCCGGAGTCCCTTCGTGGCTCAATGTGATGACGCTTGTGGCCGGGATTGCGGCATTGATCATCATCGGCCTTTGCACTTGGTCGCTTTTCTGTCAGGCGGTTGGCCCAGAGGCAGGTCCGAACAGTCTTGCTTCACACTATTCGGAAACAGACCGTAGCCGGTGAGCGCATATGCGGCGCTTTTGGGCCATTGCGCGGACAGCGGCGATCGAGACGATGTCTCAGCCGCTTTCCGCGATTCTTTTCCCTGTTTCGATGCTCGCTGTGCATCTGTTGCCGTCATTGCAGTATCATAGGTTTGGCGCACCTGGTAGGTTGGCGCGGGAGACAGGCCTCTCCGCTCTTCTTGTCTTCGGGCTTGTGTTTGCCGTTCCTGCGGCGGTGCGCGTGATAGGACGTGAGCTTGAGATCGGCACTGCGGCCGCCGTTCTTGCGCTAGGTGTATCCCGCACACAGTATTTCATTGCGCGTCTGGCAGGTGTGACGGCTGTGTTTTCGCTGTTCCTTACGGGAGTTCTCTCTGCAACGCTTCTTTCTTCGTTCTCCTGCGTCAAGGCTTCGACAATCATAGTTGAGCATGGGGTTGTGCGCGTATGGGGACCGGCGTTTACGGCAGGAGTTTCGGCCTCGATCATGGCATTTGCGGCCGCGGCGTTCTTGAACAGGTTCGCAAACCGCAGGTTTTGCCTGTGGACCTGTATCCTTGCCGTAGTGTTTCAGTTTCCCGGTCTCGCCTTGATGGATGGGTTTGCGCCGTTCACGGAGCTAGTACCGTCGTTTTTTTCTCTCTCGTTTGCATGCGTGGTCTATATTGTGATGGCGGGGGCCCTTTCCACTCGCTTCAAGGCAAACGGAGTTTCAACGGCTGTCGTTGCTGCCGTTGTGCTTGGTTTTTTGATGCCTGTCGGATTTCTTGCGCCTGACATGCGTGTATTCTGGCTTGAGGAAGGTTGTCGCGCCGCATTGATGCCAACTGCCGCCGGTATTGCCCTGACTGCGCTATGGAGCATTGTCGGGTGTGTGTCGCTAGAGATGAAGGAGCTCGGGTGATTATGGAAGATCCGGTCATAGCGTTACGATGCGTCGAAAAGACGTTTCGCGATTTCTGGCTGCGTCCTCTGGCGCAGGCCGTGCGAGGTCTTGACCTTGAAGTGAACAGGGGAGAAGTATTCGGTCTCATCGGTCCGAACGGTTCAGGAAAGTCCACCACAATAAAGATGATTCTCGGGCTGATACGTCCAACGAAGGGTTCGGTGCGTCTGTTCGGTCTCGATCCGCGGGCAAAGGCGGCGCGAGCGCGCCTTGGCTATCTGCCTGAACTTTCCCATCTGCATCCGTTCCTCACGGCAAATGAGACAGTCATGTACTACGCGGGTCTTTCAGGCATGAATCGCACCGACGCCAGAAGACGTACGTCCGAGCTTCTCGAGGAACTCAATCTCGCCCATGTCGCCAGAAGACCGGTGGGCTGCTTTTCAAAGGGTATGGCTCGCCGTGTGGCGATCGCCGCCGCATTGGTGTCGTCGCCTGAACTGCTGATTCTTGACGAGCCAGCTTCTGGGTTGGACCCAATCGGCGCTCGCGAGGTCAAGGAACTGGTGGGCAGGCTTGCTGCCGGTGGAATGACCGTGCTTCTCACCTCGCATCAGCTGTTTGATGTTCAGGACATCTGCAGCCGCGTGACGGTCATGTCTGAGGGACGTCAGGTCGGTGGAGGCACGGTCGCCGAGATCGTGGCAAACGCCAGAGACAAGCGCCATGCTCTCGAGGAGTATTTTGAGGAACGTCTCAATCTCAGGAAGGGGAGCGAGTGAGGCCGACGTTTCTGGTGGCCTGGCGAGGGCTCTGGCGCGGCAGGACCCTATGGACCCTTCTAGCCGCCGTTGCGGCCATCCATTTTCTTCTGCCGGGCATTGTCAGATCGGATGGCACTGATGCCGGTGCATTTGAGATGCTCGTTAGGGTCGTCTGCGGGTCCGTGTATGCGCTTGTGTGTGTGGCATCCTTGTCCATAGGCGGAGGCATGTTCGCCAAGGAACGTGAGGATGATATGCTTTCGCAGTCTCTGGTGCGTCCGGTCTCGGCTTTTTCGGTTGCGGTCGGGCGATGGTTGGCGATTGAACTCCTCTTTGCGTGTGTGATCCTGGCGAATGTAGTGATGCTCAATGTCGTACAGTCTGGGAAAGGCTTTGCCCCGGCGGATTGCCGTCTTCATGTGCCTCCGGCGCTTCCTCCGGCGGAGGTGACGGCGGCAGGGGCTATGGAGGCGTTTCTCAGGGACGCCAGGACTCCCGAATCCGTCAAGAAATCGTCTCGTGCCGCCATTTTGGATCTACTTACGGCCAAGGAATATGAACGCTATGAGGTTATTCGGCCGGGACAGACAGCAATGTGGCCGTTTCCGGTGGTGACAGACGGCCTGCTTGCCGTGAAAACCCGTTTTTCGACCATGTATGGAATGAAGATGGATATGAATGGAGTTTTCAGATACGGCAATGTCGTCGGTGTCGTGAGCAATGGTACGCAATCAGTGATAGAGGTGCCGCTTACGGCCTGTTCAGACGCGAATACAAACGACATTCATATACTTTCGTTCACGAATACCGGCAAGACGGATGTAATGTTGCGCCCGCGCAGAGATGTGGAACTGCTTGCCACCGGCGATTCGTTCACGGCAAATAGCATTCGCGCATCGGTGGAGATGCTTGCGCTGTCTGGGCTGCTTGCGGCTTTCGGACTTTTTCTGTCATCCGCCCTGTCGCGCCCGGTCTCCCTTTTTACGGCAGCGGTTCTGCTTGCTGCGGCGATGATGGCGCCTGATGCGGTATCTCAGTTTCCGGATGAGTTCAACGCCACAATGGGGGAGAAGGCGGGGTTGGCGATATCCCGTGCCGTGATGATGTTTACGTCGGCGATATCAGAGATCAGTCCGGTATCGGATCTGGCGTCAGGCAGAATGATTGTCACGAATGAAGTCTTCCGTGCAGTGATGCTTGATATGGTCGCATTCCCGGCTCTGTTGCTTGCGCTTGCGGCACTCTTGCTTCGCAGAAAGGCCAAGTAGCGAGTATTGGGGCGAGTCATCTGGAAGGGGCGGGGCGATTCCTTCCGCACGTTATTCTCATGTAATATATGGTATAATCTTCCGCCATGAAGTATCCAGTTTTTCTTCTGTCTGTCATGTTTGCATGTGTCGCGCCGACTACGCGTGCCGCTTGGTACTGGCCGTTCGGAAACGACGAGGATTCGCCGGATGCGAAGCCCCGTCTCCACCGTCTTCTGGAGAACGCCAACGACCTCATCGAACAGGCCGAGGACGCAGCGCTGGACGGTGATGCGGAGAAGGCTCTTGAACTGTACAACTCGGCGCTTACGAATCTCGTTGACGTCGCTGCCAAGAATCCCGACCGTGCCGAAAAGCCAGAGTTCGCCCCGTTGAGGAACAAGATCGCGGCGACGTCCGCCGCCATCGATTCGATCCGGTTCGCCCAGGTGAACCGCAACATCCGAGCCGTCGCCGTCACCGACACGACGGAACTGCAAAGGAAATATGATGAGGAGCAGGCAAGGAAGAAGGGCCTGAAAAAGCCGGAGCCGAAAAAGCCGGCGGCAAAGACCCCTGAAGAAAAGCCTGCCGTCAGGGAAAGGGAGAGACCGGCGCCTTCGACTCCGGCTCCGGAGACGGCGGCAGAGAAACCTGCACCGGCGGCGTCCGCACCTGTCAAGAAACCCGCTCCAGCCAAACCTGTCGAGGTCGCCGGTCTTGACGCGCGTGTGCAGACCGCCCTGAACGAGATACAGGCGAAGGACTACGCGGCGGCGGACCTTCTTCTTGCCGACCTTGAAAAGGCTCGTCCGAACGACCTGAACGTGCTGATTCTCCGCGCCGCCGCGCAGAACGGCCTCAAGTATCACCTTGCCGCCCGCCGTACGCTGGAGAAGGCGATGCGCGCACACCCGAAGCACTATCTTCCGTACTACAATCTCGCCTACCTGATGTTCAAGATCGAAGGTGAAGGGGCGGCGAGCGCCAGGCAGTACTACGAGCTCGGCCGCACATTGGGCGGCCCGCAGGATGCGCGACTCGAAAGGCGGTTCAAATGATCGGCATCCTGGTATTCGCCGCCGCGATGGACATTCTCGCAAACTGCCGGGCAATGCTGCCGGCGGAGCCCGTCACCATGAAGGGGGAGATAGTGCTCCGCAACCGCAGGGGCATCCCATCGGGCGAGTATGACTACACGCTCCGCTCCGACCGTACGGTGACGCCGGCAAGACTGACGCTGGAGTTCCGCGAACACGATTCGACCAATGTACTTGAACGCCATGAGATACTGCGTCCGGGCCCGGTGCCGGAAGGACGAGTCCTCAAGACGGACGTCACGTGGCTTGACCTCACCCTGGATTTCCTCTGGTGGCCGAAGGCGGAGTTCGATGCCGAACGGGAGGGTGAGACGGTCCACGGGCAGAAGTGCGATGTCATCCTGATATCGAACGGCGAAAAGCGGGTCCGCGCATGGTGCGACAGGAAGACCGGCTGCCTGATGCAGGCCGAGGAGCTGAGGGACGGCAAGCCGCGCCGCCGTCTCTGGGGCACCCGCATCAAGAAGTTTGACGGACGCTGGTTCCCGAACGTGCTTGAAGTGGAGACGTTGGGTTCCGGCCATCGCACGAAGATAATCGTGGACGATCTGAAGGTGAACTGAGGAAGAGTATGAAGATTAGAGTTCTGCTGACGTCGGCATTGGCGGCTGCGGCATGCGCCGCATCGCCTTTTGAGCATTGCATATGCGATTCCATATCGCTGAACGGCGCATGGGAGATGGCGTATCAGCCGTATGAGTGGGAAGGCCTGACCCAGCCGTCGTTCCGGGGGAAGGTGGTCGACGGGGCCGTGCCCGGATACTGGGAGGACATGGCAGATGCATTCCGTTCCGCCGGAATCAAGGATGAGTTTCGCGTCAATCCGCTCTATGAGGTGCAGAGGCTTCCCGCCTCCGGACATGCTTCGGACATTACCCTGCCGAACATCTACGGGTGCTTCTTCTACCGCAGGACGGTCCAGCTGGAGCGCGAGGGTGAGGCGTTCCTTGCATTCGAGGGGGTGCGCAACCAGGTGCATGTGTGGATCAACGGACAGTTCGTTGCGTTCCGGGCCGGATTCTCCACTCCATTCGAGCTGGCCGTTCCAGCCGGGGTGCTGAAGAAGGGCTCCAACGAGATCGTCATGGCCGTTTCGAACAATCCGAATCTCGGATACAACGGTGGATATGTGAGCGGTCTCTCGACCCGCGCAAACTTCAGGGCGACGGGTGGAGTGAACGGAAGACTCGAGCTGCGCTTCCCTAAGAACGGAATCTCTGACGTGTATGTGACGACGGCCGCAGATCTCAGGACGTTCACCGTCCATGTCGGCGGCGCCTGCACCGGGGGGTTCTCGTATGAAATCCGCGACGGAGCCTCGGTCATCGCAAACGGGAGAGCCAAGGGCGATTTCACTCTCGGGACGTACGGCTACACGCTCTGGTCGCCGGAGAACCCGAAGCGCTATGAATTGAAGATATTCACTCCCGAAGGGTCTTACAGCCAGAAGTTCGGCATCCGCCGTCTGGTGGCCGAAGGCGAAAAACTCAAGCTCAACGGAAAGCCGATCTATTTGCGTGGAGTCACGGAGCACTGCTATTTCCCGAAGACGCTCAGCCTTTCTCGCGATCTCGACTACTACCGCATGATCACGGCCAAGCGCAAGGAACTCGGGTTCAACTTTGTCAGATTCCATACGTTCGTGCCGCCGGTTGAGTACCTTGAGGCAACTGATGAACTCGGCATGGTTGTGCACATGGAGTCCCCCAACTTCGTGACGGAGGCGGAATTCGAGTCGATCATCGCATTCGCCCGCCGCCATCCCTCCGTGGTGATATACTGCACGGGCAACGAGACGCGGATCGACAGGATGGCAGAGGTATATCTGCGCGACATCGCCGACATGGTGCATGAGCGCACGGATTCGCTCTTCTCGCCGATGAGCGCGATGCGCGGCGCCGAATACCATCTAATGAAGGGCAAGGATGTGGTTGCGGAGAAACCGTTCGCACACAATCCCGAACGGATTTCGCGCATGTCCGAATATTGCGATCTCTTTACATCGTATCAGCTCGGCGTCACAAGCTACGATTCCCTGAACTTGGGGACGGCCGCGGATCTCGATGCCTGGGGCGACGTCTATTGCGGGAAGCCCCGCACCTCGCACGAGATATGCATAGACGGCAGCTATGTGGATCTTGGGCTCGAAAAACTCTACCCTGAAAACTCCCCGATACTCAAGACGGGGCTCTTCTCGGAGCCTCGCAGGATTCTAAAGGAAAAGGGATTGCTTGACCGCGCGGACGTCTATTTCCGCAATTCGTGTGAATGGATGTGGCGCATTCGCAAGCACTGCTTCGAGAAACTTCGTGCGGCGGATCGAGTTGTCGGGTACGATTTCCTTGGCGACATCAACACGCATTGGCATACATTCGGCTATTCCGTGGGGATGATGGACGAGTTCTACCGCCTCAAGCCGGGCGAAAGCGTCGCCAACGCGCTCCGCTACAATTCTGCGGCCGTTGTGCTTTCCAATCTTGGAAGCGACTTCAACGTGACGGCAGGAGATGTGAAGAAGGTTGAGTTTTCCGTGTCCAACTACGATGCGCCTGCGCCGGACGGCAGGCTTGAGGTGACCTTCGAGGACGAACGCGGCAATGTCGTGTTCTCCGACACTGTCAGCGCGGGCAATGTTCCCTGCGGAAAGGTTTCAGGCGTTGGACATGTCGATATCCCGATTCCGCAGTCGGTGGCAGCGAAGAAGTATATGCTGAAGGTGTCGTTCTCCGGCGGTATGGTGAAGGCCTCGAACCAATGGGAGATGTACGCATTCCCCAAAGTTGAGCCGGCCTCCACTCCCGTTGACGCGAAGGTGCTTTCCTCCGCAGGCGAAGCAGAGCTTGTATCAGCTCTTGAAAATGGGGAAAGGGTGCTTCTGCTCGGCGCAGGCCCTTTCAAGTCGCTCAAGACGACATTCCGCATCGGTCTTGCCGGACGCTGTTCGGGCAACTATGCCACGGTCATCAGGCATGGACACCCGGCATTTGAGGAAATGCCGCACGATGGCTTCTGCGGGTGGCAGTTCCGCCGCCTGATGGAGGGTGGCCGCGCCGTCCAGCTGGAGACTGACGTGCCTTTCGATCCGGTGGTCGACATCGCGTCCGCCATCAAGCATGTTATCCGTCAGGCGATGGTGTTCGAATACCGTGTCGGGAAAGGGCGTCTCATGGTATGTTCGTTCAAGTTCGGCGACAAGGATCCTGCCGCCGTCTGGCTGAAGGACAGGCTTATCGCCTACGTCTCCGGAGCGAAGTTCAATCCGCGGCACGAGATATCGGTCGCCCAGCTCAAGGCGCTCATTAGCGCGCCGCTTGCGACAGGGGCGAAGAATTCCAACCGTGCGCGCAACCCCAACGATCCGTCCAGCGCCGTCCGCGCAGGACGCTTCGCCCGGCCGTGAGTCCGGAGATGATTCCGACAATCCGTTAAGAGACGAAAACCACAATGAGAAGAGTCCCTGGAAACATTGAACAGTTTTTGGTAGGCAAGCCGGGAAATGACAAGCCGTTGCAGGATTTCCTTGCGGAAAGGTGTGGACTTTCCCGCCGCGCGGCCAAGGCGATCATCGATGGGCGCAGCGTGTGGGTGAACCGCAAGTGCATCTGGATCGCGCGCCATATGCTCCATACCGGCGATACGGTGGAGGTTCCGCGTGCCGTGGTGAGTGCGGCCAGGCGTCAGCCGGGCAGCGACCGTTCGGATTCCGAACGCAAGCCGGAATCGACTCCGTCCCGTTCCACGCCGGCGAGGCACGTGCGCGTTCTTCTTGAGACGCCGGATTACGTCGTGGCAGACAAGCCTGCGGGCTTCTTGAGCTGCGGAGATCCGAAGTCCGTGGAGATGATTCTCAGGCTTCAGCTCCACATCCCAACGCTTGAGGCGGTGCACCGTCTCGACCGCGACACGACAGGATGCCTCCTTCTCGCGAAGACGCACTCCGCCTTCACTGCGGCGGTCGAGGTGTTCAAGACCCACAGCGTGAAGAAGACGTATCACGCAATCGTCGCCGGCCGGTTCCCCCATCCGCACGAGACGATCAACGCTCCAATAGAGGGCAAGCCGGCGATTTCGCACGTCACGCGCGAGTCGGCGTCGCAGGATGCATCCTTCCTGAAGGTCCGCATCGAGACCGGTCGCACGAACCAGATCCGCCGTCATCTTTCGTCGATACGCT
The DNA here is from genome assembly GCA_015061765.1 of Lentisphaerota bacterium. The sequence goes on along the minus strand of SUVZ01000023.1, from coordinate 1,708 downwards.
TCCCGATCGTGGGGGACAGGATGTTCGGTCTCAAGACCGCACGCGATCCCAGGCTGATGATGGTTCCCCGCCAGATGCTTCATTCATCCGGACTGGAGCTTCCCGATCCGATGCGGAAGGGCAAGGAGGGGATACGCGTGCACAGTCCGCTGCCTGCGGATTTCCGTCAGTGCCTGAAGACCTTCGGAATGGGCAAGTGACATGACCGTCAAGGACATCCCCGCCGTCGACCGCGCACTCAAGAAGGAGTTCAAGGCGCATTCCGCGCCGATCATCGAACTTATCGAGGCGCAGACGCACGATCCGTTCTGCGTCCTGATCGGGACGATACTTTCCGCGCGCACAAAGGACCAGTGCACGGCAGGTGCGGTGAGGCGCCTTTTCGCCGCCGCGAAGGGGGCTGCGTTCCGTCCTGAAGACCTTGAACGTCTGGCGGTGGATGAGATAGAAAAGCTCATCTATCCGGTTGGATTCTATCGCGACAAGGCCCGCCACCTGAAGGCGTTGCCGAAGGTGCTCAAGGATCGTTTCGGCGGTGTTCTGCCGAATACGGTGGAAGAACTGTGCGAGCTGCCCGGCGTCGGACGCAAGACCGCAAACCTGACGGTTGCGGTGGGCTTCAACCTTCCTGCGATATGCGTTGACGTGCATGTGCACCGCATATGCAACAGGTGGAATCTCGTTGATACGAAGACGCCGCTTGAGACCGAAATGGCTTTGAGGCGTATTCTTCCGGTGAAGTTCTGGAAAACCTGGAACTCGCACATTGTTTCGTTCGGCCAGACGCGATGCGGTCCGATACGCCCCAAATGCGAGGGCTGTCCGATCTCACGCTTCTGCGCGTATACCGCGTGATGCGGTGAAGTGTACAGAACGGGGCGCTGCGGGCTGAGGACAGTCCGCCCTACCTCTGGAGTTTACCCATTTTTCGAATGACAAAATGCGTTTGCCCCCGATAAATAAAGGCTGAGGCAGTGATTTTCACCTTTCGGCAACTGGAATAGTCGGTTTTCCAGGTGCGCCGTATTGAGTGCCTGCGAATCTGCGGAAAATGCCGGGCGGCGTTTAGCCGCGGAGCTTGCGGCGCATCCGTTTAGTCCTCGCACCGCTCCGCAATCACGAGATTGCCATCGGGTGCGAGTCCGTCGCGGCTGCACCGCCATCTCCGCGCCGTCCGCCTTGTCTCCCGGCATTTCCCGCCGTTGCACGTGGCGCTCCGACCGTTCGGATCGCGCGCAGCGCCGACCCTCGGTTGCACGTCTGCCTTAAGGCGCCTCATCCGCTCGCCGATACGGGTCGTGCGGCTTAGGGCGGAATACCGCCCGTTGCCGCACGACGCCGTCTCGCCGGCGTCTGATGCGTCCAGGCATCCGTGCGCTCTCGGGTCTCCTGTCGCGCTTCACCTCTCTCTGTCGCGCTATATGTCGTGAGGTTTCCGATCCATTGATGCGGCGCGTCCGCGCCTTAGAGCCGCGCATGGCGCGGCTTTGGGATGCAATTAAAGCCTTAAAGGCATACATTGCTCAATTATGTAGGCGCAAGCGCATAGGCTTGCGCCGTAAAGAATGAATCGGAAACATCACGACTAATAGCGCGGGCGGACGAGGTGCATCAGCCGCGGGGCCGGAGATCCCGAGAGAGGCGGGATCGTGCAGACGCCGCAGAGGCGGGTGCAGGGCCCCGAGTGAAGGTATTCCGAACCGGGCCA
>SUVZ01000022.1 GCA_015061765.1 Lentisphaerota bacterium | reverse complement strand
GGTGTGGTGTGTCCCGCGCATTTTATCAAATCTTGCATGGAAATATATGGGAAGCATTAAGATATAACCCTATTCTGGCTGTTATTATACCAATAGGTATTTTTTACACATTATCGTCATCGCATAGCAAAAAGATTGCATTGAGTGTAGTTTTTTTTTAATTGTAACGGCAATTTGGTGGGTTTTGAGAAATTTAATTCACTTATAGGAGATCTAAGCAGTTTGTCTACGCGAAACAAGCAGGAAAACATTCCACACTATCCGCTTTCGTGTTTTTCGTGTATTTCGTGGTCTAAAAAATCTCCTTCTCTCGCCATGAGAAAAGAGAAAATGATTTATTGCCAGACCAGTCGGGAGACCCCGACTTGATCGTTTCCGATTTAAGTGCGCCAATTCGCATCCCATCATTGCGAACTTGGATTGTCGTTTCATCCGGAGGATAGTATTCACGTTGCACCACTTGCTGAGTCGCACAACCGATTAAAGCAATGGCGCAAAGACCTACACACAGAGCAGGCTGCCATCGTTTCATTACGCCTGACCGTTCGCTTTTCGCCGCTCGTCGTAAGGAGCGCGGCATTGGGCGAATAAAGGTGGGGAAACAGGGATTGGCGGTCCATCAGACGCACTAAGGCTCGAAAAAGGAACACTCGGGCCAGGCGGAACAAAGAAGATTCAACAACCAAGCAATAATAGACACCTCAATCAAACTATTGATTCACTAAAAGATTCATTGAACGCAATAGATGATTTACTTAATTAAATCTCAATTTTATATATAAATGTTTTCGTTATTTGTACAGTAACGTTAAAGGGAAATTGCGACCTTCTGCAAAAGTTATAATCTTATTATTAATAGAGGATACAATACGTTATGCGCCATATATACAATAACGCGTGAAAACATCACATTGTGTGATTTTTTCACCTCCTCTATTGATCTGTCTCAGCAATTTTGCTATAATTTTGCGCAAATGATAAAAGTAGGAGTAATGGTATGCTCGTTAATTTCCAAGTAAAGAATTTCGGCTCGTTTCGAGATGCTACAAACTTTAGCATGATTGCATCGTCAGTAAGACGACATCCTTCACATATCGCCGAAATTGATGGTAAAAACATTCTTCGAAGCGCATTTGTGTTCGGTGCGAATGCGAGTGGCAAGAGTAATTTAATTAAAGCAATCGGCTTTGCCAAGTGTATTGTTGAAGATGGCATGAATGGAGTTGACTGTGACCGCAAGCACTTTCGTCTTGATCCCAACAAACTCGATGATATTGGTGTTTTCCAGTTTACCATTAATGCGGGTGACAAGTTCTACGAATATGGATTAGCAATTTCCTACTCTCGTGCATGCATTGTATCAGAATGGCTCAATCATATAGAAGATTCATTTAAGGGGAAAACCGTATTTATTTGCAACTGGTCGAGCAAAATGCCAACAGTTGAGACTGAAATGGAATTTTCAAGTGAAGACCAACAACGTTTCAATGTTTACAAGGTAGATGCTTGCAACTCATTACAACACAAGCGAACATTTCTAGCAGATATTGCAGAAAGAACTTCACGTACAAACCCTGGTGTATTTTTTGAACATTGTTTTAATGTTTATTTTTGGTTTCGTAAACTGATGGTTATTTACCCCGACACAACCTTCGGTGGCATGATTAGATATGTAATTGACAAGTCTGCACGCCTTTCATTCGGAGCTCTTCTTAATCGATTTGATACAGGAATTGAATCACTCTCCACTCAAAAAGTTGATCCCGAGAAGGTGTTTGCCGATCTACCTTCTGATCGCAGACATTTACTTAAAAGTAAAATCATCGCTGATTTAACTCGTGGTAGCAAGTCCATTGCTAAACTAACGACCCAAGACAATGTTTATCTCGTTCAATTTCAAGATGGTCAACTTACAATGGAAAAAGTGGTTGCTGATCACGGGCGAAAGGATGAGCCCTTTGATCGTACTGACGAATCGGACGGTACGCGTCGCCTCTATGACCTTCTACCTCTGCAAGGAATGTTTTCAAATAGCACTGTTGCCATCATTGATGAACTTGACCGCAGTCTTCATACGAAGGCGACTACAGAATTCATCCGTGCATTCTTCAACTGTTCAGGAGGGTGTCGTTCTCAACTCATTGCGACAACTCACGATGCCGCAATACTCGACTTAGATCTTCTGCGACAAGATGAAATATGGTTTGTTGAACGTGGCGACGACCACGCCTCTACTCTTTATCCCCTTACAAAATTCAAGGCGCGCTTCGATAAGGACATCCATAAGGATTACCTTCTTGGCCGATATGGAGCACTTCCAATTTTCGGCAGAATGAAGTTAATTTCAAAAAAGGAATCCTAATATGATTTCGCAACCCCAGTTCCGACTCTCCGCAAATGCCTTTAACCGGCCTGATTCTGAAACCACCGATGCTAAGGCGGTCATTTTCATATCGTCAGAAGGAACTGAAACAGAGCCAGACTATTTTGAACAACTCAACTCACATCTCGACCGCAAATCTCCTTACATTATTCATGTATTAAAGCATGATCGCGACACTACGTCTGATCCTCGACATGTACTAGACCTTCTTGAAGAATGTCGTAATATCAGATCAGGAAGATCATTCTTTGGCATGAAATCAAAAAATAAGGAATTGCGCCTTACTGAAAAACTCATCCTTAAATTCTTCACCAACCCTGATACTTTTTCAAAAAAGAAGCAGGAAGAATTTAAAATTGCTGTAACTAAACTCGGCATTGATGTTGACTATTACCGATACCTCCGAGAGATTGGCACCCGCAAAAATGGATATAACGATCGCTTCGCTCTTGTTATTGACCGCGATGGGAAATGCCACAATCTGAAAACTCTTGAAGAAATTCGCGACATCTGTCGAGAAAGAAATTTTGACTTCTGTCTTTCAAATCCATGTTTTGATCTCTGGCTTATATTGCATCATGAACTGCATTTAACCCCTTCTATTAAGCGTAAGCTTCTTGACAACAATAAAATCTCCAACAACAACACCGTATCAAGCATTATTCTTTCAGAGTGTGCGCACCATGCAAAGCACATCTCAAAGACTACCTTTGAGAAGATTTATCTTCCCAAAATACGTCATGCAAGCAAACGTGCGACGAGACTCGCCAGTAACGACACCGATATTCTCTCCAATATTGGTACAAGAGTTCCGCTAATCATAGACAAGGTATTACCTTATCTATGATATCTCTTTTATTAAGTTACGGACATCTAATAAAACTCCTACACATCGCTTGTAATTCTCGTGCAGTTTCCACTTTCGTGTTTTTCGTGTATTTCGTGGTCTAAAAAATCTCCTTCTCTCACCATGAGAAAAGAGAAAATGATTTATTGCCTGACCAGTCGGGAAATCCCGACTTAATCATTTCCGATTTAAGTGCGCCAATTCGCATCCCATCATCGCGAACGTGAAACGTTGCTTCATCCGGAGGATAGAATTCCCTTTGCACGATTTGTGGGTAACGAATCTAATCAATGCGGTATCCCATATCCCTATCTCTGACACCCTTGTTATCAACGCATCCTACCCATTGATCTTTTTCGGCGGATACGTCCAAAATACGAGTCCTATCACAGTCAGGATCAAGGTACTAATATAATATGTATAAGGCATTATTCCTCATTCTTCATTATTCATTATTCTTCATTTCCCTTTTGCGATTTTAATAGAAGAAACAAGAATACGGATTAGTTCTTTACAGTCGGTGTAGAGGGAGATTGACGATACGGATGGCAAATGCCTTGGCCTTTGTCAGCATCACCGAGTCGGACATACACATCTACTTTCTTAAGAAAACGACAAACTCCGCACTTCTTACCTTTTACCTCTTACTTCTTACCTTTCTTTAGGTTAGAGGTAATAGGTAATAGGTTCCGCCAATTCGCAAGGCGAATTGGCGGAGAGGGAGGGATTCGAACCCCCGGACCCTTGCGGGTCAACGGTTTTCAAGACCGCCGCGATCGACCACTCCGCCACCTCTCCAAGTCGAGAACCGATCGATCACTTCATGCGGCCGGTGTATGCATCGGCACCGGAGTTATCGATCTTGGTTTTGAAAAATTCATCTGCCGCCTTGTTGCGAGCCTTGTCCCAAGGACGCGGACCGCCGCAAGTCTGCACCACCCAGAGCTTGAGCTGGCGCTTATGCCAGTTGACCATGCAGTTCGTACCCCACGCACCACCATGACCGAACCACTGATCTTCGCCATCAACCTCAGGAGCCCTGAGACCAAGCGAATAGCCCTCAAACCCCTTGGGACGCGTGGACTTGGCCAAGATGTCCTTGACCGTCTGCTCCTTGAGGATGCGGACGCCATTCTCTCCCATACCGAGGTTCATGAGCATCTTGTAGAACTTGAGCTGATCTGCAACCGTTGTCCAGAGACCCGCACCAGCGGAGGAGAACACCCGGTCATCATTGTACGGACGCGCCATGGAAGGATTCTGCTCGCGCCACTTCGCAACCGTTCCGCCCTTGACATCATACATTTCAATCTTGTTCGCAAGCTGAGCATCCGTGGGCCAGAATCCGGAATTCCTCATGCCAAGCGGATCAAGCACACGCTCCTTGAGGAAATCCTCCCAACGCTTGCCGGTAATGACCTCGACAATGGCGGCACCAATATCAATGCCGACATTCGAATAGCGGATCTTTGTACCTGGATCAAACTGAAGCGGAAGCGCCGCCGCCATGGCCGCCACAGAACGGAGGGGCATGCGACGCGACCAGCCTCCCATCTCCTTGTAACTGGGAAGTTCAAACGCAAAACCACCTGTATGATTCATCACCATGCGTACGGTAAGCACATTCTTGGCCTTCACCAAACGGCGGACCCCATTGCTCTCGGAAGCCTGCACCCAAAGCTTGCCGAACTCAGGCAGATACTTGGACACGGGATCGTCGAGATTCAATTTGCCCTCCTCCACGAGTATCGCTACCGTGACGCCGCAGAAGCCCTTCGTCTGCGAACACTGCATGTAGACATTGTCAATCGAAATCGGACGTTTTTTTTCGACATCGGCATATCCGACACAAGCGACCTCCTGAACCCCGTCCTTGCAGAATACGCTAATCGCGCCAGGAAGCTCACCCTTCTCCACATAGGGCGCAAGAGCCTTCTCGGCAAAGTCGGTGCCGGAATTGTTGACCACCTCAACGGAGGCGCACCCAACGACCATGAGTATAGAGACAAGAGAAACTGCGACTTCTTTCATTTTCATAATGCCACAAAGTATATCATATTTCCGCTCCATTTGAAATCGATTGTTTCCAAAAGTCAAATGGCGGCTGAGATCGCTTAAATACGGTGTAGCGTCAACACCAATGTGCCTTGCGCGAAAATTCAACGCGGAACTTCTATCGCCGCAGCCAACGCAAGCCAATCTTCGTTTGTCAGCTGTTCGGCACGGGCGGTAGACTCAATCAATCCCTTGAAAGTACTTCCCAGCTGTTTGCGACGATGCTCGAACGCGCGTTTCGTAAGCCACTTGAACGTCTTGCGGACAACCTCTCCGACATCATCATTGCGGTGATGCCGCACAAGCTTGACAACCGACGACCCTATTTCAGGACGCGGCCAGAAGCAACTTGCCGCCACCTTCCGGACTATCTGCACATCATAGTCGAACTGCACACGCACACCAGCAAGTCCACGGACCTTTGATCCCTCTTTTGCGGCAAGCCGTTCCGCGACCTCCGTCTGGACCAGAACCACAATCACTTCAGGGACTTCGAAGCGGCCAATGCGATCGATCATTTCGATTAGGATTCGCGTGCCGGCCTGATATGGAAGATTCGAAACCATCAACGGAAAACCGTCGCAGGCCCCATCCTTGATGTAATCAAGTGCGTCACCCTTCAACACTGTAAGCCTATCAGGATTCCCAAGCGACACCTTGAGCCGATCCGCAAGAACAGGATCCTTCTCGACGGCAGTCACCGCACATCCACGGCCAAGCAGACCTTCCGTAAGCACACCAAGGCCTGGGCCGATCTCGAGCGTCTTGCAATCAACGGTTGGCTGCTGATAATCGACGGTCGGCTGCATTGCCGCATCAAGGATGGAATCAAGGACGTTCTTGTCGATGAGAAAATTCTGCCCCAGCACTTTATTCGGGTGAAACCCGTTGCTGATGCACCAATCCTTGACCTGCGATGGACTTGTCAGATTCATTTTTGTTTAGTTGGTAGATGATAGTTGGTAGTGGGGAGAGGAAGTGGGGAGTGAATCATACCTTGCGATTGACCATTTTAGTCAACATCATCGCAACTTCATCGAGCAAAAGCTTCTGCGTCCTGCAATCTCTATTTGAGTTGACAATTCATACAATGAGTCTTTGGCAATGGTAAGAAATCGAACGAAATCCTCAGGTGCTGTACGCCCCGATCCTTTGGCGACATACCGCATTACCTCACCATTTCCACCAACTGCCTTCTGCCAACTGTCAACTACTCCTTTGGCATCGGATATATCTTGATGTATGCGTCTTCCTTTAGGCGGGAAATCCATTCGTCATACGCTTTTTTTGCGGCTTCATTGCGGACATTGGCGGCAATCATGTCGTAAGCCTCTGAAAAGGACAGCTTCTTTGCCTTGGATTCAGACTCCTTCTTCACGATGAACCCCCAGCCGTCAAGATCTACCATATTGGAAACCTTGCCGACATCAAGCTTCGATATCACCTCTGCGATTTCTGGCCTGAACGCCTCTTCCGGGTTTATGTCCGCCCATAGTCCACCGTCCTTCGCATGCGAATCGGCGGAATACCTGATTGCCAACTCCGCAAAACTGACACCTGCCGCCAGTTCTTCACCAATCTGAGCCCATCGAGTGCTGAGGCTGGGAATCCCATCCCCTTCTCTGCCGGGCTTGAGAAGTATAACCCGAACCGAAACCTTCGCCACTTGCTGATACCGTCCAGAATTACACTCATACTCCTTCTTCATGGCGGCGGGAGAAGCAAAGACAAACTGATCTATCATTTGCTGGCGCATTCCGCGGACAAGAATATCCTCCTTGACGGAATTGCGATATTCAGTCAAGGGCACCCTTGAACGGGATAGCTCCTCCTCAAGTCGGTTCATATCCCCGCCGAAGGCATTGTGCACGATTTCACGAATCTGATTGTCTATGACCCACTCGGGTATCTCCACACTCTTGGCAACCGACGCCTTCAGGATCAGGCGTCGCTCAATCAATGTATCGAGCGCAGCCCGGTACAGGCTCTCCATCTCGGATTCATCGGCAGATGCCATGCGCCTACCCGCATCCGGATTCCTGCGGAGTTCGTTCATCACATCACCGACAGTGATCACATTGGAGTCCACTCGTGCGGCAATGCCGTCAAGCTTCGCCGCAGACACCGCGACAGAAACGGACGCGGCAAGAACAATCATCAGTTTTTTCATTCGTTGACCACTTCATATTGGGAACCGCTGAACGTGTAATCCTGTCCAGTGCAAAGCCAAGTTGTGAGAGCCGTGATGTTGTCCAGATTCCCGGAACGCGGCAGCACTAGCTTGGCGCAATGGCCATCGGCAAACGCAACGTGTGCACTGTAATCCTGCCCTGACTTGTGGTTGAAACCGATGGCCTCAGGAGCACCGTCCGAAGGCTTATTGTACCTTTCCACGCCACCCTGGTCGTTCTGGTACTGAAGAATTGCGTCATTGGCCGGTTCCGCTCCGGTCGAGTAGTCGGGCTGCTGTATGCCATTGTCGACAAACGGTATCTCCGCAAAGAGAAGCACCCTGTCAGCGGAACGGGGACGAGATGTCGGAGCCGATGAATACTTGAAAGAGAAAGACCCGCTTCCATACGCCTTCCGTCCGCCAGTCTCTCCGGCGGCTACCTTTACGGCCGAGGAATCCCAGCCAAAGAAACTGTTCATGGCATAGCTCCATGACGGGGCTGGACGATTGCCGCGCTTGCAGTGCTTCGTGTGGGACGGACAGAGATAGGCGCTGCGAGCGCCACCCATGGCGCGCCATATCGTACCGTTGGTGATTGCCGTATGCTGCAACTTGCCATCGTCTGAGGCCTCATGATAGCATGACACTGGCTGATTGCCTGTATCATATCCAATCCAGCCCTGATACCAGCGCTCTTCATTATAATGTTCGGATGACGAGTCCAGATCAAGATACTTGAACGGACCTGCGGAAGGATAATAACCATCCTTGGACGCCTGCGCCAAAACAGCATTGCACAGCGACCGCATGTTGTTCAGGCAGTTTGTCGCGAGTGCGCTTTCTGTGGAACTCGAGAACTGGGTCAGCATCACCCCCCCGAGAACGGCGATAATGCCGATTACGATGAGAAGTTCTATGAGCGAAAAGCCTTTTTGGGATTTCATAGTTGGGTAGTTGGTAGTTGATAGTTGGTAGGAAATCTATTGTTTTCAATCGACATGCGATCAACCGTTGTCAGTCGAGCTGGTGATAGAAGAGGACTCGCATCTTGTGAGGAGGGTATTTGCGCTCGTTCAAACGCCATGACTCCTCATTCGTGCCTGGCTCGACATAAAGATACTTTGACGCATTGTCCTTTCCGTAATAAGGATCCTCCGTTCCACCGGTAGCCGTCACAAACTGTCCGTTCTTGCTTGGCGCATTGGGATCGCGCCACACGAGTGCGACGGCGCGTGCACCAGACCCCGCGCCACCACCGCCCGCCGCCGCTTCAGCGCGCACAAAGACAAGGAACAGCTGATGATTGTTGGCAAAGCACCCCTTCAGATAGCCATAGAGAAACTTTCGATCGGCCAGAGACATCTCATTCTGCAGTATTGACTCTATCCTGGCGAAATCAACGCCAGATGGTTCCCAAATGATGTCGCCCGCAGACCAGTCGAGAATATCCATCGTATTATCTGTGAAACCATCAAGGGCATCGGCCCAATCATCTGCACGGTAGAACTCTTTCGCCTCCTTGCGGAAGGCATGCATCCAGAATGCGGTCATCGCATAGACGTCATTATACTCGTAAGACCACTTGAAAAGGTAATCTTCTGTATCCTTGAATTCCGAGGCTCCGGCCTTCATGTAATCCTTCTCGGCATCATACTGCCAATTTGTGCCGGCCGCCCACCAGTCGCGAGGCATATTGGCAAATGCGCCGAACATGACGTTTGTGATGTCCGTATAGGGATTGACGCGCAGACCCGCTCCGCTGTCATCAAACGGCATGTCGTCAAGAAGCCCCCAGTCCCAGGATTCATTTCCCTCATTGAATGCCCGCGAACGGTACGTTCTCCACATCAAACCGTTATGCGCGACATTGTCAGCGGATGTACGCACCCTGCCGTCATACACTGCCGAATTATACTCCAGATCACCCCATTCCGGACCTTTGCCAATCGAGCCGTGCCTGCAGTCACGCGTCTGGGGGATGAGCAGCCATTCATACATGGATTGCAGATACCCCTGGTCGGACACGGACATGAAGATATCAAGATCGCACCAGCTGTTCTTTTCGCGAAAATCCTTGATTCGCCTAAACCATTCGTCCTTGGGATTGACAAACTTGTCTTCCGCCCACCACTGTTCCGGTGCCCAGTTATAGCGCGGATCGTTCGCCATGTACACCTTCTGCTTCCATATGGTCTGACGTTCCACCCCATTGTTCGCGGGATTGTCAAAATACGCCTTGCTCGGCTCAATGCCAGCAGCCGCATCGGATGTCTGCGCAAAGAAACGCAAAGCCGGCGCGCCGGCATCCGCACCTGTGATGCGATTGAAGTTATTTACATCCTTGTTGTCGGACAATCCATTTACCGAATCGTATGCCGGTATCGCCGGCACCATGTCAACAGTTTTCCCGTCAGCATCCTTGATATGCGCCCAAATCGCAACAGAAGGACGATACTTTACTGTGCTGCCACTCTTAAATGTCGCCGCAAAATCAACCCTTGTCCTCAGGTCCGATGCGTAAAAATCAAACTCCTGGCCATCCTCGACGCTGATCAATGTCTCGTTCCCGGACGACGAGTCCACTTCATATGTTAATTTCGCAAGGACATAAGTGTGGGTAAGATCTCCTGCTCTAATCAGGACATTCCTTACGGTCGACATTTCAGCCCCTTCGTCTCGTCCATTCACCGCAGGTGTCTCAACACGGCCAGACCCCTTGACCTCAAGATATGCCTTCCCTGCGGTATTATTCGGGTTTGACCACTTGAAATCGCTTCCCAAGGCGAAGAAATCGCGACGCAGACCGTCATCATCCAGATCCCCGTCGCCCTTTGCCGAACCTTCTTCCACAAAGAACACACGCGCGAAGGCCTCGGCGGTATATTGGGATGAACGCCCCTGTGAGCCGCTCTGATATGGATACACAGAGGTCAACGTCGGCTCAAGCCCCTCTATTTTAACTTCCAGTTTGCAGAAATCCGTTCGTGTCTGCTTGCCTGTGTTGTCAGGAGGAGACGGCTGGCCCTTCTCATACAACGTCTTGTACCTCACACATGTATCATTGAGATTCACGCCACAGATCATCGGGTTGGCCTCGACGCTAGGGATGCAGAGCGACACCGGGACGCTGTCAACGTCCAGATAGTCGCACAACAGAGCGATGGACAGGACAGGGAAGTGCTCCTTCATGCGATGCCAGAACTCAGCCCCCGTCTCATAGCAGTTTTTCAGGGTCCGCTGGGAATGATCCTCCCCCTGAAACCAGCCAAGCCCGTAAAACGGCTGACATTCCGGATATCTGAGATCCACACGGTTCAAGGCGCTGTATGCCTGATATGTAAGGTTGGAATCCCCGTTCCAGCCACCGGCCATGAAAACCTGGCGCCTGGCAATGTCATTTCCTACGCTCGAATAGAATGTGCCGGCAGATCCCTGCAGACGCTTTATAAAAGGCGATGAAATGCCGCCGAGAACCTTTCCTCCAAGCGCGAGGTTGAAATCCATAAGAGAGACAAACGGAACATCGCTGAATGATGGCGTCACGCCAAATCCGCTTCCGTCGGACATTGCATTCAGAAACGCAGAGGACAAGGATCCGCCAGAATTCATGCGCCCCTCATTTGATGAGCGGAACAGATATGTCGGCGAGATGCGTCCATGGTCGGCCGACGAACGGTTAAGCCTGTGTTTTTGAACACCGTCGAAGTCGATGAAACTGTTCAACTCAAACAGGTCTGAAACATTCACGGCGGTGAATGCGTACTGTCCAAGTCCATAGTTGAAGGAATGCCATTTCGCCGTACGCGTGTGGCGGCTCCAGTAGCGCACCTCGTTTATCAGGCATGGCGGCAGATAGCCGAGCCCTTCCAGGGTGAGCGTGGAGACCGTGTCGGCATGGGCGCACTCGTTCGACGGCGTAAAGACCCTTCCGTGCCAATTGTCGTTCTTTCGCCTGTCGTTCTGGTTCTGTCCGTCATTCCCGTAATCATGGTTGTAGCCGACGCCGGGGAACGGATCGTTGCCGATGGCGGTATCAATCTCGTCCATTGCCCTGGCCAAGGCGGCCTTCACCAGATGGCGCGCCGAGGCATTGCGCCTGACATACGAGCTCGGAGCGCGGCTTGCGCGCATGAAGATCGAGAACGACACCGCACTCACGAGCATGAACGCAAACATGCCGAGCACGATAAGCAGCGCCGAACCGCTGCGGCCAGAGGATTTCCAACGCAATTTCATCTTCACCTGATCCCCATTTCTTCCGGCTTCAGCCTATTCAGGTTTGGCAGATACATGAACGTACTCAGGGACTTGCCGACATCATCCTTCGAATCGGAGGCATCACCGGCATTCGCCACCATGAATTCATACGGCATGCCCCAAGGATCCAGAACATGCCCCCTGGTCACGGCACCATTATACAGCACAGGAACACGCGGAGCCTCTCCGCCCAGAATGAACTTGAGAGCTCCTTCGGACGCGGGCGTCCAGGCCTTCGATGTAGCCATGGATGCGAGAGAATGGTCTTTGTCGTAATTCTCGTATGCAAGAATCGCATTCGTCATTTCGCGGACCTCTGTCGTGGCGCGGGCTATCTGCGAACGGGTGCGCGCCTTCATGACCGCCGAGGATGCTGCGCCAGTCAAGATGGCGATCATGGCGATCACCACAAGAAGCTCTATGAGAGTAAATCCTTTTCTCATCATTCCACCTCGTCCGGCCAGGTTGTGATGTCATCTTCCGTATCCGGTCTGCGATCCGGGCCGTAGCTTCGAACCCCAACAATGAAGTTTCCGACAGACTCCGACTCGGGCTTGCCGAGCCCGCTTCTCTGCCAAGAACTCTTTCCGGCATCGGCATTCCCGAAATTGCCGGACACGGCATTGAGCCCCTTCCGCAATTCGGAGGCCTTGCGCACGCCTCTTCTGTGAAGTGTCGTCGAGTCGGAATCACTGCTGTCGTCCCACGGCGAGACGGCGCAGTAGTTCTCACCCATGTACGGCAACACATTATCCGCCATGAAATGTATCCTGGACAGGTTGCGCTCCGTCTCGGTCATGTCCGCAACACCGGCCTTTCCCGTACGCCAGGCAATCGCACTCTGATTGAAGATCATGGTAAGTATCGTCACAAGCATACCCATCAGCACGCTGGCAACCAACACCTCAAGAAGCGTAAATCCGGCTCTTTTCATTGGTTGGAGTCTCCCTGGAAGTGTACTTCGGTGGAAAACACCGGCTGAGCCATGAGCGTATTGCGCAGATTCTTGCGCACACATCTCACTGCAAGCGTGATTATCGGGGAATTCTCGTTTTCCCGAGACGCGACAAGAGCATAGGTCATGCCGACAGGAAGCGGGACCGAACTGGGCAGACTCCAACCCGTCCTATCCGCCTTTATGAGATCGCTGTAGACCTGCCTTGCCTTGTTCGCGGGATCGGCAGATACATAATACACCTTTGAAGACCGGGAACCTTCCGTCTCAAAATAAGCGAGCCAGCCCTTGTCCGGAAGCACCTGTATGCGGGCACTGGAGCCATCACCGGAAGACACGCCAGAATTGAGACGCTTAAACGGAAGCTTCTGCCATTCCGACCACTTGAGATCGCGCGACGAAAGCGCCACGACAAGCGGATTCAATATCTGGTCCGCCAAAGCCGCCGAAGCAACATCCTCCCTGCTCTGTCGACTCTCGCGAAATCCAAGCGAATACAGGGAAATCATGGCAAGCACCCCCCCCGCCATAATGAATATGGCAAGATTGACCTCGATGAGAGTAAAAGCTCTCTTGAACATGCTTTTCACGTCAGATATCCTTCATTTCGTCTTTCGTGTCGCCGATGGACGTCCATCCTGACGGACGGCGGGCCGAGATGTCAATGGGGGGCAGAGACGTTCCGTTAGATTCCGGCTTGCATTCAATGACCTTATTGACCACTTTTACAAGTTCTTTCTCCGATGGCACATCCGACGGAGATCCGAAAATATAGTTGTCGGGAAGACGTATCCGGGCGAATTCATACCCGTACGCATCACCGACATTCCAGTTCGCATTGCCGTCCCCTGCCTTTCTGAACGAGTACACGATAAGTTCATTCGGATCCTCGCTGTCGCCATTCGCCTTCCGGAAATTGCGGTCCGCCGGCTTCTCCACCAAATATGCCTCGTTACCCACGACATCCTCGACAACCTCGGAATAGACGGACGAATATTCCATCTTTCTGGTGTTGAACCTGTAAAGCCTGAACGTATCGCTTTTGGACGGACCGGAATCCTCCGCCAGCCCATACGTCAAATCAAGGTCCGCAAACTCGTCCCCTAGCAGATCGCCGGTGACGCGCGATATCCTGCCTGAGCAACGGACGGCGATCGCAACGCCGGCAGCCACAAATTCCGTCCCTTTGTTCCGATCCTCTGTCTGGATGACTTCATTGTAGAAATACACTGCCGTAGGCACAAGATCTATGCGGGACCGCTCCTGCGCAAGCGATATAAGCGATGTTGCGGTGGATATCGCACCACGGTCAGCCATACCTCTGGCAATTGCAAAATAGCCCCCGATGGACATCGTGGCCATGGTGGCCATAATTCCCACGACCACCAGCAGTTCTACAAGTGTAAACGCTTTCTTAGTCATCTATGAATCCATTCGGGTATTTTCCGTGTGCCCGTTCGGCCGCCGGCTGCAAAAGCACCTTCACCGTGTCGGACTTGGGGTAGTAGTACAAGCGGAAACGGCAGAAGCGGCCGTGATTGGGTCCCTGATATCCAAAGTTCATCGATGACAGCTTGATGCGGTTCGCGCTTCCCTTCTTTGTGGCTTCGGTGAAATCGCGGCCGCGCATGCACTTTCCGCTGCATTTGCGACTGCCGGAATTCACTATACCGTGCTTGACGGCCGTATCCCAGGCTCTGTGGATATCCGTACAGCCTTCATCTACCCCTTGAGCAACAAACAGTCCCGACGGATCCATCACAGGCTTTGCATTCGGTCCGACGGAAATCCTGACGATGTCTCGGAAACAATCGTCCGCGTCATTGTCGGAGAGCAGTATCGAATCCTTGTTCGCACCCGTACCTTCGGCTAGCTTCTGTATTGGATCCGGCCATTCGCCAGTCCGTGCATAGAACGTCTCAAGTCCGCTCTGGAGCAAGGTGCGCATGGCCTTGGCGCGGCCAAGACGGGACTTGTAGAACATACCGTTCACGCCCACCGTAATCGCTCCCGCCAGGATTGCGATCACCGCAATCACAACCAGCATTTCGACGATCGTAAACCCTTGTCTGAATCTTTTCATCTCAACCTCCTGCCGAAATCACTTGACAACCTGCGTTGGACGCCAACTGTATACATCATCATTACGGCCTCTGAGCTCATATTCAACCTTGCCGTCCGGTCCGGCAGACCAGACGACGGCGCTGGCTCGAATGTTTCCAAAGGACTGTGTCTCGGTTATGCCGTCTCCGTCTTCGTCGATGGCGTAACCCAGGATATGGTCGCCCACCGTGCCGCCCGACGGAACCCGCGTGCTTTCGGTCGCACTCTTGCTCCTCTTGAGGACGGCTTCCGCCTCGGCATCGACAATGCCGCAACGATCCTTACCTACCAGAGTATAACTGCCTTCCGCGCCGGATCTCATGTTGTATGAAAGCCCGAGGAGCTTATAGCGAATAAACGCCTTCGCCGCTTCCTTGTCCAGTTTGCCTGAGCCGCCAGCTGCTCCATTGAGAAGTTCCTGCGGCCACATCCCCTCCTTGGAGAGAATATGCGTAAGCGCTGTGGCGACATTCGCGACCAACTCTTGGTTTTTCGCCCTTCTTGCCGATTTTATCACCCTGGAATATCCTACCATGGAGGCTGCCGCCAGTATGGCGATGATGCCTATTACAACCAGCATCTCAACCAACGTAAATCCGCTCTTCTTCATCTCTTCACTCCTCTCTTTTTACTCTTCTCTCTTTACTCTTTACTTCCAACTATTTCCCCGTACTCATGAACTTGATGTCATCCGCCATCCATGTTATAGCAGTCCTGTAATGATCGGAATTGTCATCCTTGAACTTTGCGAGATCCACCCACGGAGGGAATGTCTTTCCGTTCTCGCCGGCCGACCAGAGAACATACGTCTGATACGGAGCGGGGGAATAGTAATAGAAGTCATTCCCCCAGCCATCTCTTACGGTGAGCGAATTCAGCGGATAGCCCGAACTTCCCGATTTGTTTGATCCGCCAGCGCCATACAGAGAAAAACTCCCGGCGTCCTTCACTTCGGGGATACCGTTGTTTCCCGAATAACCGATTGGAATTCCAAAGAAATTGAAACCAGGACCACTCACTATATCGCGCAGATTCGGCATCCAGCGGGCACATGCCGCCTGACTCGGGATAAGATCTATCTGCCAATCGTCGTCGCTTCCCATAATGTCGCAGAAGCTCTTCCACGATTCATACGCTATGCCAGTATCCATTCGAGGGGGAAGCGGATTGAACGCCGTCCATTGCCGGTAGTTGTCGATGGAATTGTTGAACGCTTCCGTGTTTCCGCTCTGGCTTCCCTTGGCGCATTCGAGCATGAAACGATACCTCGGAAGCAGGAACGACATCAATCCATAGCGGAATAGATGCAGACGTCGACAGTCCGTCTCATCTTGGTAACTATTCAGAAATCCAGGATTCTCCAAAGACTGCCAAGTCATCGACAGTAGGTTTTCGACATGTTTCTTGACTGTGTCGCTGTATATGTCGGAGTCATACGCCGCCTGAATGCCGTTCTTGAATATCTCATACAGCCGTTTATACCCATTCGGCGGCGGAAACATCGCCGCAACAGGTTGAGACATGCATGCGGCCCTTACCGAGTTCCACACAAGATCATTCTCCGTGTCATCATCGTCGGTCTGTATCGTGGGATGGCTTTCATCGACCTTTCGATAGACATTCCGCGATGATCCCTGAAGCGGAACCGGCGGATAGGAACCAAATGCGGCATAATATCCGGAAAGGCAGTTTTCGAGACGCTGCAAACGGTGCACCGTGGTTTCACGATTGCTCGTATTGCCGGCAATGCCGCTCAAACGGAATATCACGGCCATCAACGAGACGACCACAACCGTCACGACCAGCAACTCTATCAGCGTAAAACCGGATTTATGCAACTTCTGCACGCTCTATTCCCCCAATCTTCTCTCTTTACTCACATTCCCGCACCTGCGCCAGACACACTGGAAATGATCTTAATCATCGGCAGGAACATTGCTATGACGATCGTACCGACCACCACGGCAAGGAAAATGATGAGCGCAGGCTCGATTGCCGCCGTCAGACCTGCCACTGCGTTGTCGACCTCGTCATCGTATGTGTTCGCGATTCGAGTAAGCATATCCGCCAATGCGCCCGTCTCCTCTCCGACCTGCACCATTGACACCACCATCGGCGGAAAAACTCCGGACGCAGCAAGGGGATCCGTCATGGATTCACCCTCTTTGACTGCATCATGAACGGACTGAAGGGCGTTCGCTATCACACGGTTGCCGGCGGTGTCACGTACAATCTGAAGGGCCTGAAGAATCGGCACGCCAGACGCAAGAAGCGTTCCAAGCGTACGCGTAACCTGAGAGATGGCGGTACGCTTTACAAGAGTGCCTGTCACAGGTATCTTGAGGCGCATGACATCCAGAAAGTATGCGCCCCCCTTGGTATGCCCGATCACTTTGTAGATTACGACAAGCGCGGCTGCGCCTGCCGCGATTTGCAGACCATTGTGCTGCACGAAGTCTGAGACACCCATGACAAACTCGGTAACCGCAGGAAGCGCGGCATCACCAAGAATGTCAGAGAACACCTGCTTGAACTTCGGGATCACCGTGGTCAGAAGGAACGCCGTGATGCCGATGGCGGCGAGAAGCACCACGGAAGGGTAGATCATCGCGCCCTTGACCTTGTTCTTGATCTTCTGCGCCTTCTCCGCAAACTCCGCCAGACGGTTCAGCACCACTTCAAGCACACCGCCGGCCTCGCCGGCCTTGACCATGTTGACATAAAGATTGTCGAAGATCTTCGGGTAGGCGGTAAGAGCCTCGGAAAAGGTTCCGCCACCGGAAATGTTCTCGGAAATGCCGTTCAGGCACGCACCCATTGCAGGTATCTGGTTCTGCTTCTTGAGGACCTCGATGCAACGCATGAGGGGGAGACCTGCATTCACCAAAGTGGCAAGCTGCCGGGTGAAGGTCGTCAACTCCTTCGGTTTAACACGGCCCTGAAGGAACGATGGCAACTTAATATTTATCTTGATGTCCTTGTTTAGGGATCCGCCCTTTTTGGCAGACGCTGCTGCGGCCTTTTTAGCCGCAGGCTTCTTGCCGACCGTAGCTGAAGCCGCATTCTTCACCTCGCCGATCGCGCTCGGGAAAAGCCCTGCCGCACGCACCGCCGCAATCGCCTGCGCACGGTCTGCCGCATCAACTGTGCCCTTTTGCTCTTTGCCCTGGGCGTCCATTGCAATGTACTGAAATGTTGCCATTATTTCCCCTCAATTTGCTGAAACTTTCTTTCCTGACATGGGATTATATGAAATAGACTCCTTGAAATCAAGACTATGGTTCAGAATCGTCCCATATCCGTAAACTTGACGTACCGTCTTTCAAGCAACTCCTCAACGGACAGCCGCTGAAGTTCCTTGAGAGCCGAAACTATCGACTTCTTGAGCCCCGCCATAAGATTCTTCTCTGGGACAATCTCATCAATGGCGCCAAGCTTCTTCAGCTCTGGCGCAGTGATCTTGAGTGCAGCCGCAGCCTCGGGCGCCTTGGAACCGTCGCGCCAGAGGATTCCGGCGCAACCCTCGGGAGAAATTACGGAATAGACCGCGTTCTCGAGCATGAGAATCCTATCGCCGACGGCGATCGCCAAAGCACCGCCTGAGCCGCCCTCTCCCGTGATGACCACCACGACTGGCGTTTTGAGCGCGGCAAAAAACTCCAGTGATTTCGCGATTGCCTCGGCCTGACCACGCGCTTCAGCAGTGTCGCCAGGGTAGGCACCAGGAGTATCGACGAACGTCACCACCGGCAGATGGAATTTCTCCGCAAGCTTTGCAAGACGCATTGCCTTGCGATATCCGTCTGGATTGGCCATTCCAAAATTGGAGACCATGTTCTCCTCAACAGTCGCACCCTTGTTGTGTCCAAGAACGAGAGCCTTGAGACCACCGATGGTGGCGAAACCACCGACAAGACCTCGGTCGTCATTAACGAGCCGATCACCGTGAAGCTCCTCGAAATCGCTGCAAAGCGCCTTGATAAAATCAAAAATGTGCGGACGCTTCGCATCGCGTGCGATTTTCACGCGGTCATAAGCCGTCAATATCTTTGCCTTAGCCATTCTTCTCTCCTTGCTGCACTACCAACTAGAACCCAAAATACTTCAATATTTTCACGATGAACGCCTTAAGATCCTTACGCTCAACGATCTTGTCGATGAAACCATGGGCCTTGAGGTATTCAGCCGTCTGGAAGTCATCGGGAAGCTTCTGACGTATCGTATTTTCAATTACACGCCGACCGGCAAAACCGATAAGCGCACCAGGCTCCGTGATATTGATGTCTCCAAGCATTGCATAAGACGCCGAAACACCGCCTGTAGTGGGATCTGTGAGTACCGAAATGAATGGAAGCCCAGAATCCTTAAGACGCCTGATGGCGGCAGCGGTCTTCGCCATCTGCATAAGGGAAAGGATTCCTTCGTGCATGCGCGCTCCGCCAGATGCCGAACAGATCACAAGCGGACGTCTTTCAGCAATCGCCTTCTCCGCCGCAAGGCAGATTCTCTCACCGGTACCAGTACCAAGAGATCCACCCATGAACGCAAAATCCATAACGCCAAGCATCACGGGAACCTCGCCCATCGTAGCAGTTCCAATAACTACAGACTCCGTCTCGCCGGTCTTGGCTATAGTCGATTCAACCTTAGCCTTGTACGAGCCTGTGGCATCCCTGAAATTCAAGTGATCGGAGTAGGATATGTTGCGGTAAAGCTCCGTAAACGAACCTTCATCCGCCAAAAGCGCAATGCGTGCACGCGCTTTCATGCGACCATGGTAGCCACATTCCGTGCAGATGCCAGTCCAATCGCCTTTGGCAAAATATTTCTTGCAACGAGGACACGTCACCCACAGTTCCTTGGACTGCGGAATCGCAACCTGTTCCGTATTCTTCTCAAACCAAGCCATCTGATGACTCCTTTCAGTCGCCCATTATACCATAAATCCCTAAACAAAATCTCCATTGACATACGCGAGATGTTTTTGGTGACAAGACAAAGTAAATGCGACTACCCGCGAAGCGGGGCGTCGCATTTACTTTGTCGTACGGCATAGTTGCATTGAATCCGCCTTATAGGCGGG
>SUVZ01000467.1 GCA_015061765.1 Lentisphaerota bacterium | reverse complement strand
CGCATTCCTTTATCGCATCTTCCGGCGACTTCAAGCCCATCAGCACTTCGGTGAATCCCTTTGAATACTGGTCGAGCATCCTCGGCGGAGCCATGAGAAGCGTCGGCAGGATCAGTTTATCGGTGCGGACGGCTGACATGGGGAACGTCAGGTGGAAACGCACCTCGCCGTCGTTCCAGTCCATCTCGAAGTCGCCGTACTTGAGCCCATAGTTGGCACGGGTAATGAACTCCGCCATTTCTGGCAACTTGTCCTTTGCGGATGCGGGGAACATCGCATAGTTCTGAACCTCGTCCTCCCCCACGAACATGATGAATCTGAACGAATTATACAGCCCCTCGAAGCCTCCGACCCCGCCCGTGAAGATGGCCGCGTGGCCGGAATCGTGCATGTCGTAGTGCCAGTCTGTCTCATCAAGAAACTTCTTGACGAACTCCGCGTTTTCTTTGTAGTTGCTCATGTCCATGTCCTTTCTCTTGTTTGTTTCTTCATCGGACATAGACACCTCCGCAACGCGGATATGACACTGAGAAAACGAATGTCGGCTAAAAACCTCCGAGCGCAAGCTGGGCGGCACTCATCGCGGCTCGTCCAAATATCCGTTCTCGATGTACTCTGTGAAAATCTCCTCCACGACCGGGTTGGGCGATATCTGCGGATTCACACGCTTGAAATACTCGTGATCTTCCGGCGGGGTGTGCGGGAAATACGTTTCATAAACAAGCAACAACCAGGGGATTAGAAATCCGACAAGCCATGAAAGCGCGAAACGAAACCTACGCCCCTCGAACAGCCTTTTCGCAAAACACACCGAAGCAAACGGGACTAACCACACGCCGGCTAAAAGGGCATAGTCGAGAAATGACTCGTTCTCCGCCGGGACCGAAGGAGCGTATGGTTGAAAGCGGACTACGACAACCGCCACAAGGCACAGCGCCAAGGCAATCCCCGCCGAGAGAACGGGTATTCTCTTTGACCTATTATTGCCTGTCTGTTGCGTCAGATTCATATTCATTGCTTTCCTTGTTCCGTATAGACGCAGCAGACTTGCCAATATGACACTAAATCATAAAACTTCCCTCTCGCCGAATATGTTTACAATCGACGGCATGACGCCGCTACGGCGCAGCAGCCACGCCTCCGCAGTGTCACGCAAGCCGGAAACCGCATAGCGATGCCTCCATCGCTGCCCACCGTCCTCTGTTACCAGCGGTTTTAGGTCTTGCCAGCCCAATTTCGACTGCGGGATGTCATCCGGCCACTTGCCGCGCCCCATCGACACTTCCAGCTTGTCGCCGAGTGGCACCAACCGGATGGCGACCGTCACATCCGGGCCGCACTCAAGCGACACCTCTTCCGTCGAAAAGCTCGCATCCACGTCGCGTATCTGCAAAAGGACACCCTCGACGCCATTCTCTGAAAAAGCAATCTTTCGTGTAAGCGCACCCGAACCTTTCCCGATGCCAGCCAAGTAGTCCGCACACTCGTCACGAAACCCAGCACATCCATCAAAGCATCTGCGGCAGACACACCACGATTCAAGAGGGCCTGTGGACGACTCCAACTCATCAGATAGCCACAACTGTTTCGCGCCTATGGCCATAATCCCATCTCACTTTCCGTTGCCTCCAAGACGCTCAATCCACTGCCTGGCATCGGCGGCATACCTTGATTCCCCGGCTGCGGCAACGTTCAGCCACTTGAGCGTCTCTTCTTTACTTAAGATGTCTTCATCCGATGCGATGATGTAATAACGCCCGAAATTGTCCCTTGCCAAATCGTCGCCCTGTTCAGCCGCCAGCCGAGTCCATTTTACCGCCTCCGCCATATACTTTTTGCCGGTGGCTTTCCAATCACCATCTGCGTCGTCAATTCCAGGGCTATAAGAATATTTACCGAACCTACGTTGCGCATCGGCGAACCCAAGCTCCTTGCCAAGTGACAGCTCATAATAATAACTCCCCAATCTGCACTGCGCATTTGCATCGCCTTTTTCCGCAGACCTTCGCAACCATTTCGCAGATTCTTCCTTGTCAGGCACTCCCTTTTCATAGCAGTCGGCCAACCGAAGCGCGGCGTATTGATTGCCCAATTCATCTGATTTCCTATAGGCATCGACGGCAAGAGTAATGTTCTTCTCCCTCCAGTCATACGCCCCAAATTCATTGCAGAACCCATCGAGAAAATACGCATACGACCACGTCTCATCGCCAACGTCTTTCAATTTCCACATCCAATTACGTGTCAAATCGTCAAGCGCTCGTTCGATGCCCTCAACATCCTCGAACTTCACCAACAGCCTTGCCGCGTCATAGTACCTCTTCTCGTCACACAGCCTGTTGAGCTCCGTCTTAAGCTTGTCCTGTGATTCATCCATGTTCAACCTCCTGTCTTATTCGTTACGTAATTCCATGTCCGCTTCTATTCTCTTCAAATAATATGCCGCCGTCACGTGTCCAGCCTTAGCCGCCCTGCGATACCATGCAATCGCCCACGGCCAATGTCCGTTCTCCGCATGACATTCACCAAGTTGCCTACAGGCATCGACATGGCCGCGCTTCCCTGCAATTCGGAATGCCCGCATCGCAAGGGTGACATCCTTCTTCACCCCCATCCCATAACGGCGGCAAAGCCCAGTCACATAGTACGCATCTACATCGTGCAGCATTTCTGCCGCGTCCCGCGCCCATTCCCTGAACATACTCCGCATCAGCGGCCAGACATCCCACACATTCTCAATCGAAGCAACAAACTTAGCCGCCTCCTTGTATCGTCTTTCGCGGCACAGAGACGCGAACTGCCGCAACAATGCATTCCTTTTAATGGTGTTGGTGAGAATCGACTTGCAGTACATCACTTTAATCAAGCGTCCCAAATGGTGTTGTCGTCCATAACCCTTGTACCATCAGATGCCATCTCATCGGAGGAGGTCTTATCCCCAAGGGCGTTCTTGACCGACTTCTCGAAAGCCGCTATCTCCATACGGAGCGGTTCTAGCTTCTCCATCCTGAATCTACGGTGTTCCTCGGCGATTTTCATTCGTCTTCCAGTCTGTTCGTTAAAGAGGTTCAATGCCTGTTCATGGCGCACCGCGAGCGCGTTTGCCGGCTGCTCAAACGCTGCTTGGAACTCGCGGATTATACCCATGCGCAACGCCTCTATCCTCTTTGCCTGTTTTTCGACGCCCTCTCTTTTGCGCTCTGGTTCGGAAATGCTGCAAAGCAGACTCTTCTTCAACTCCTCGTACACCTGGCGTTCACGATTCTCTTCGCCTATCCCGCCTCCCAATCCGGCTCCTATAAGCGCCCCAAGCGTTCCACCTAGATATGTTCCAATAAACGGGAACACGAAACTGCCGAGAAGTGCGCCGACGGCCACGCCAAGTGTAGCGCCCACAACCACGTCCGAACTTATGCCGGGGGCCTTTGCCACGAC
>SUVZ01000466.1 GCA_015061765.1 Lentisphaerota bacterium | reverse complement strand
CCAGGTATGCGATTCGCTTTTCAGAGCGCAATTTGAAGAAGGATGGTTTATTCGTCAATATCCCACTTTATTTGGCAGAGAGATTTTCTGCGTGTCTTTGAGGTTTTTAGTTCGAGTTTCGGGGTGGGGTGGGAGAGTGGAAAGGTAATGTTGGTAGGGCGGTCACCCCGTGGCCGCCGCGTTTGGCATCGTTATAAGCTCACGCTTTAGTCCGGAAAGTTTTCTTACTTTCGTTGCTGGGAGATTTGGAGGTTCGGAGTTTTGGAGGGGTGTCGATTTTGTTGCGCAACAAACGATGCTGCGTTGCGCAACAAAGGGGTGGGTGGTTGCGCAAGGCGGTTGGTGGGGCGTAAGCTCCAAGGAAAGAAGTGCGCACCTCTTTATTGAGACGCGCACACTATTAGTTGAATTATTGTTCAATACTAGTCTAAAATTCAATACATAAAACTGTCCGTTCTTATACTTCGTCATCTGTTTAACATCTACTCTTTTTTCTCTCTGATGTTCAAATTTTGGTATAATATGGGGAAAAAACGAAGTAGGTTATCTTGTTGAGTTGCAAAAGCGGACAAAAAAGAGTTGTGTTCATAATAGCACCTTGCTTGACGGTAAGGTGATGGAAGGGAGTTGTATTATGGGTACATCTTCATTTCTTGATAGGGCGGATAAGAGTGTTCTTTTTTTCGAGTTTTTTGATGGTTGTGGTGGGTTGGCTGAAAGGTTTATTCAATTGGGTTCTACTGTTCATGTAGAGATGAATAATGTGATGTGCCCTTTAAATGAGATGGGAGATATGTAATGTCCACACCTAAAATAGCGGTGTTTGATTTCTTTTGCGGGTGTGGCGGAACGAGTGAAGGGTTCCGCGAGGCGGGTATGGACATTGTGTGGGCGTTGGATGTCAATCCGGCTGCGGCAAAAACCTACAAGAAAAATTTCCCCAAGGCGAAGTTCAACGAGCTTGATGTCAACAAGTTGGACATTGAGGAGCTGAAGCGAGATATGGCGAAATATCCCGACCATCTGAAGCTTTTTTGTGGGTGCGCACCGTGTCAGCCGTTCACCAAGCAAAAGACGCAGAAGATGAAGGACGATCCTCGTGCGAGTTTGCTCTTGTCTTTTGCCAAGGTCGTGGAGCAGGGTAAGCCAGATTTCGTCTTTGTCGAGAATGTGCCAGGGGTTCAGAGGCCTCGTTTCGGTGAAGATGGTCCATTCCCCGAATTTTTGCAAAGGATGACAAAGCTCGGTTATCAGTTTGAGAAGAAAGGCGCAGTCGTTGCTGCACAGGATTACGGAGCTGCGCAGGTCCGCCATCGTTTCATCTTCCTTGCCAGTTTGCATGGTCAGGCGAAGATTCCTGAGGCTACGCATGGTGAAGAGGATGGCAAGCAGCATTACAAGACGGTTCGCGATGTCATCGCCAATCTACCACCGATTGCTGCAGGTACGGAGTATGATGATCCCAAAGGATTGATCAAGAACCATCGCGCCGCTGCACTGAGCAAGAAGAATCTGAAGCGAATCCAAGCGACCCCTCATGATGGTGGTGGACGGAAGTCGTGGCCGAGTAATTCGGGGTTGAGACTGAAGTGCCATACGAGTATCAAGACCAAGGATGGGAAGAAAAAGGAGAAATATACCGGGCATACGGATGTGTATGGTCGGCTTTGGTGGGATCGTCCGTCCACGGGTCTGACGACACGGTGCATCAGCTATTCCAACGGTCGGTTTGGTCACCCCGAACAGGATCGGGCGATTTCGGTTCGTGAAGCTGCTCGGATTCAGGGTTTTCCTGATGCATTCGAGTTCGTAGGTAGCCTGAACGAGCAGGCGAAGCAGGTCGGCAATGCCGTGCCCGTTCCGCTTGCTAAGGCGGTCGGCGAAGAGTTTCTGAAATTGGCATGTAATAAAAAACGCGGAGTGGTGTAATTATGGCAAAGATCCGGACAAGAGCGCGTGCAGTTGACATGCTAGGTCGTCAGCAGATTGCGACGGTTCAGAATGCTATTGCGGAACTGTTTAAGAATGCGTATGATGCATATGCCAAACGGGTACAGGTTGATTATCTCCGTGGAAATGGGGTGGACGAGAACGGTACACTTTTGGTGCGTGATAATGGGATTGGAATGACGAAGGATGATTTCGAGAACAAATGGCTTGTTCTTGGAACAGAGAGTAAGGTCAACGCCAATCGCGAACCGGGCTATATCCCAGAAGGGATGTCCCCTCGTAAGATTACTGGGGAGAAGGGCATTGGCCGACTGGCGATTGCTCTGTTGGGGCGGCAGGTGGTTGTTTTCACGCGGGCGGAGCGTAAGGATGGCTTGCATGATTTGGTTGTCTGTTGGATCCATTGGGGACTCTTTGAAATCCCTGGCGTGAATCTCGACGATATTGAGATTCCGGTTAAGACCTTCAAGGGCGGCGAGTTGCCGGAGCTGAATGCGATCTTGGCTCTGCGAGATTCCTTCACGTCTGGCATCAAGAATAGCACCGCCTACAAAATGGCCCCCGAACGTTGTGATAAGCTCATTAGGGAAATCGAATCGCTCAATCCTGATTTGAAAGCCCTCGATGCGTTTTTTGAGAAATCGTCCGATGGACAGGGATTCTCCTTGTCAGGTGAAGGTCGAGGGACGACATTTCTTATTGGATCTGTTAATCGTGTCATTCCAACAGAATTGGATGCGGAAAACAGTGCCCAGGATTATAGTTTCCGTCGTTTGCTCCTTGGTTTTGTCGATCCCGTGTTTTCACCAATGATAACGGATTTTAAGGTGTCGTTTAAGGTTTGGAATGCTGGTTCGTTTGTTGGTGCAGAATATCTGGATGACAGTATGTTTTTTACCAAAGATGAGTTGGACAATCGAACAGATCACTATTTTATTGGAGATGTAGATGAGTATGGTCAGTTCTGTGGTCGATGCCGAATCTTCGACAAAGAATATCCTGATCTAAAGATTGTTTGGCGTAATGTCAAAGGCAAGAAAACTGAGTGCGGCTCGTTTAAGGTGGTGTTTGCCGCACTTCAGGGTTCAAAGTCCGAATCAATGGTAGCTCGGAAATCACAGGACGACTTTAATGCCATTAATGCCAAGTTGGGTCACATCGGAGGGATGTACGTATTCCGAGACGGTATTAAGATATTGCCATATGGAATCAATGATTTTGACTGGCTGGAGATAGAAAAACGAAGGAATCTCGGTGCGGGGTATTATTACTTTTCCTATCGCCGAATGTTCGGTGCTGTTTTGTTGTCCAGTCAGAACAATGGTGCGTTGGTTGAGAAGGCGGGACGTGAGGGACTCCAGAAGAATGTGCCCTATCAGCAGTTGCGTTCCATCATGATGAATCTTCTGGATCAGGTTGCAGCTGAATATTTCCGAAAAGATGGGCGCAACACTGCTGTCTTTGAAAAACAGAAAAAAGAGTACAAGAAGGAGTCA
>SUVZ01000465.1 GCA_015061765.1 Lentisphaerota bacterium | reverse complement strand
GCATGACGGTGCGCCGCTGCTGCTTCAACGAGACGTTCGGTACGCCGCCGAACTGTGGAATCGACATGGAGCCGAACAGGGAGAGCAACAAGTTCGTCAACGTCCTGTACGAGGACTGCGAATTCAACGGCAACAAAGCGCACGGCATCTGTCTTTACCTGGGGCATTTCACCGCCAAGACACATCCTATTTCCATTACATTCCGCCGCTGCAAGGCTTACGGCAACAAAGGTTCCGGGATGTCGTTCATGACCGGCAGCCCGGTTCGTGTTGAAAAGTCCGGTCAGGTCAAAGGCTTTGTGAGGTTCGAAAATTGCGAGTTCTCCGGGAATAAAGGCGTTGCGCTGAAGGTGTCCAATCTTTCTACCAATGGCATGGACATAAGCTTCACCGACTGCGTCATCGATGCGAGGGAATCAAATTCGGAGTGTGCCATCCTGTTCAACAACAGCCGTCTTAACGGCGATTTCGGCGGTATTGCATTCGAGCGCTGCACCGTGAAACTTGACGAGGGCAAGAAAGTCTGCGCGTTCGAGGCTCCGCGCGGATACGGAATCGGCGGAAGGCTTTCGGGAGAGCTTGCGGTCGAGCGTGGGGACGGGCGCGAGACGTACAGGCTTGATGCGTTTGCGGCAAAGCACAGGCCGAGGCCGGAGCTTATCTCCACATTCAAGTCTACGACGGTGGATCATCTGAAGCTTAAACCCATGTCCGGTGAATTCCCCGCAAAGGGGAAATTCACGCCGTCCGTGCGCAAACCGTTCGTGTATGTCGTGGCGGTTCCGGACGCCGGCGAATACAAGGTGCATTTCAAGTCCAGAAAGCTTAGGGTCAACGGCACGGGGCCGGTCGCGGCCGTGGTGCAGATGCTGGACAAGGCCGGTACGGACCTCGGCATGATCGACGTGCCTGTCGGCGATTTCGAATACGTCATCAAGGCGAACGGCGCCAATGTGTACAGGTTCGAGGTTTCGCCGCGCAACACCGCGGTGATCAAAATGGCGTGCGACGGAGCCGCCGGCGCTCTGCAGGCCGACGCCCCGGTGTCGCTCTTTCAGGCGGCAAATAAATCCTTCTACTTCTGCGTGCCTGCGGAGTCCGAGCTGGTGTCGGTTAACATCTCTCCGATCGAACCGGTCCAGGCCAAGCTGTTCGACGCCTCCGGGAAAGAGGTTGCGGACATGCCGTACCAGTCGGCGATAATGAACTTCAACGTGAAGCGCGGCAAGACGGCGTCCGACGAGGTGTGGCATCTTCGGTTCGTGAAGATCCTGGACGACATGCGCTTCCAGATCGGCGTCGGAGGCATTCCGCTTGTATCGACCGATCCCAATGCGGTCATTGGCGGGAAATGATGGCCGTATAAGGGGCCGACCATTCCATATAATTGTTGATAGAGGAGAATGAAAATGAAGGTTGCCGAAAAATGGATGTTGCTGCTTGTCTATACCTTTTCGATATGCGCCGGGGCTGTTCAGCCGGAACAATGCTGCACCGTATCGGCGGGTGGAGTGCAGAAGAATATCCGATATGCCGACAGGGTCGGGTGTGAACTTGATCTGTACATCCCTCAGGGAGTCTCGAACTTCCCTGTCGTTGTATGGTTTCACGGCGGAGGATTGACCGGCGGCCGCCGCAAGTTCCTTCCGCTTGTCAGCAAGGATATCGCGCAGGCGACGGTTGAGTACAGACTTCTCGGGAAGGGGGCGAAAACCGGCGTTGACTGCATTGAGGATGCCGCGGCTGCGGTTGCATGGACCATGAAGAACATATCACGTTACGGCGGCGATGTGAAGAAGGTGTACGTGTCGGGGATGAGTGCGGGCGGATACCTTACAATGATGGTCGGAATGGATCCGAAATACCTTGCGGCGCATGGCATAAAGATCACCGATCTTGCAGGCATTGTTCCGATATCAGGACAGGCGACCAAGCATTTCAACGTACGCAAGTATGCGGGAGACAAAGATCCGAAGTTTCTGCCGAAAATAGACGAGCTTGCCCCTCTTGCGCATGTGTCGGCAAACATACCCCCGATCCTTTCGGTGTGCGGGCAGCCCCCGCTCGAGTGGAAGTGCAGGTCGGAGGAGAACCGTTTGCTTATCGCCTCGTGCGTTGCGCTCGGACACAAAAACGCGAAGTTTGTGGAGCTGGATTACTGCAATCACGGCCGTGCATATACCGCAGGACTTCCCTACCTTGAGATGTTCATACTTGGAAAGCTCAACATTCCGCAGAATCAGCGATAAGAATGATGGTCGGCCAAATTCATTGGCTTAGCTCATTCGCCCATTGCCGATTGGTTCGCTTCCCGCCAAGCTGATTTTTGTTCAAAGCGCCTTATCTAGGCACTTGCAAAACACGGCGAATTCGGTAGGGCGGGCTGTCTCCAGCCCGCCGCTGCGACGTAGGGGCCCGCACCCCTGCTATGGCATCCGATATAGATCCGCTCCATTATGATATAATAGGGTTGATTTTATAAAATCGGGGTGCTGCCGGACATGGGGTCCGGGTGCTGAGAAAATACCCGTCAACCTGAACAGGATAATGCCTGCGGAGGAAGATGCAAATGACACAGTTGGAATCGGCCCGTAAGGGTATCGCAACCGAAGCGATGAGGATTGTCGCTTCCGAAGAGAATGTTTCGCTTGATGCAGTCGTTGCTGCTGTTGCAGAAGGAACGGCGGTCATTCCGCTGAACATCCACCATGCGAACTGCCGTCCGATCGGTGTCGGGCGGATGTTCACCACAAAGATCAATGCCAATCTTGGACGAAGTGTGTCACATTCCGGCAAGGGCGACGAACTGGAGAAACTTGATGTTGCGCTCAAAGCAGGAGCCGATTTCGTGATGGATCTGTCCGTTGGTGAGGACGTAAAAGCAATCCGACAGGGAATGCTTGATGCGTCACCCAAACCTCTTGGAACGGTACCGGTCTATGAAACGATATCCCGGCTTAAGGGAGATATCCCGCAGATGGATCCCTTGCTTCTCTTGAAGGTAATCAGGGAGCAGGCGGAACAGGGCGTTGATTTCATGACGCTTCACGCAGGCCTTCTTCTTAGGCACATTCCGGCGGCGATGAACCGCAAGATGGGCATTGTCAGTCGGGGCGGTGCGATCATGGCCGAATGGATGCTGGAGAATGATGCCGAGAATCCGCTTTATGTCCATTGGGATGAAGTGTTAGATATTCTGGTTGATCATGATGTTACGGTTTCGCTTGGAGACGGGATGCGTCCAGGATGTCTTGCCGATGCATCCGATGTCGCCCAGTTCGGAGAATTGGATGTTTTGGGGGAATTGGTGGAGAGATGCCGGAATCGGGGCGTTCAAGTGATGGTGGAGGGACCCGGGCATATTCCTTTTGACCAGATCAAGATGAATATGGAGCGCCAGCGGAAAGTCTGCAAGGAAGCGCCTTTTTATGTGCTTGGGCCGGTAG
>SUVZ01000464.1 GCA_015061765.1 Lentisphaerota bacterium | reverse complement strand
TCCCCTTCGGCCACCTCCAGCACGGCATTCGTATCGGTCGAAAGATCCAATTCCCTCAGGTACGTCTCTGCCGCAGAAAGAGAACTCAGCGAAACAAGACACGCCGCAACTATTACGCCGCATATTGAAATGCTATTTTTTTCCTTTGTTCATGATCTGCTCCTTTTGAATGTTATCATTCCGCGAACTTGACCTTTACGCAAGAAAGCTGATAATTCCCGTCAAGTGTGGCCTTGCCCTGATAGAAAAGGTACACCTGACCGTCGTCATCCTCGAAGATGCCGGGATGTCCGCTCTCGAAAGCATTCCACTCGCCTTCCTTTCCATGGGGGAAAACAGGTCCGTCAAGCATTCGCGTGAAGTTCATGCCGTCTGCCGACCACGCGACCCCTATCTGCTGTCGTTCATGGTTGTACGCACCGGCATAGAACATATACCATATGCCGTTGCGCCTGATGACGGTTCCCGCCTCTATGCAGTTCATCTCCCATGGCCGTTCAGGCTGCAGAAGCGGTGCATTGACCGAAAATTCCGTCCATGATCTGGAATCGTAAGACGACCCGTATGGCGCACATGCCATTCCAAGCATCTGTCTTTTCCCCTGCGAATCGCGCGTGGCGTACAGCAGCACGAGTTTGTCCCGCACCTTATAAACCTCGGCATCAATCGCACGCTTGAACGACCACTTGTTGTCCGGCTTGAACACGGGCTTGGTTCCATTGCATGTAAACGTAATGCCATCTTTGCTCGTGGCATGCCAAATCAACTCCCTTTCCCTGCTTCCGGCGATTTTCGCCTGATGGAACATGTGTATTCTGCCATCCAGCTTCTTAACACAGGGAGCGACGCATGCGCTCGCGAAATCCGGTCCGCCTTTGAGCCTAATGCTTCCAAGACATTTCCAATTGACCATATCCGTACTTTCGGCCACTGCGCCCCACCATCCTTCCTTTCTGCCGGCGGCAAGCTTTCCCGGAAAGTCCTTCGCTCCATATCTGGTGCTGTAGTACATGAGATACCGCCCATTGTGGCGAATCACCGTCGGATCCTTGGCGAACGGACGCTCCTTGCCGCCAAGCGTCGTATCGCCGTAGCGCATCAGCTGCGGCATCTGCTCGAAGGAAATACGCCTGCACGGCCTCGGAGTTTTTTGGGCGGCAGGCGACGGATTCGCCCCGTAGAGATACATCCCTCCATATGTCCAGTTCGGCTTCGGCATCCCGGGGAAGTTCTGCCGATCCATCGTAAGCATGATGTAACGGTACGGGAAGGATTCCGGCATTTCGGCAAATGCCGGAAAAATCCGCCCGTAGCTGCACTCACGGTTGTACGGAATGAAATCGGCCTGCCATTCACCCACATAGTCGAGAGACGGATATGAATATACCGGACGCAGCCACTTGGCATTGGCCGTCATCACATACTTTGTGCCGCCAAAATCCATGATCTGGCAGCCGGTTGAGTCGAATGGAACCGGGCCTGCCACCTTGATGTACGGGCCATCCCACCTGTCCGACTCCCAAAGATGCGCCCTAAGTCCCTTCGGGGTGATAGTAGATGTGGCAAGACGCCATTTATTTGTTTCCGGATCGAATGTAAAGTAAGGATCTTCGCTTTTAAGTCCATCACCAACAACGATCGGACGCGCCTGGAGTATGTGAATGCCGTGCAGCGGATTCTCTTTCGATTCGCACACCACGAGTCCGCTTCCCGTACGTGATTTTTCATTCAGATCGTGCGCCGTAGTAGACCAGCCGACGGCAATTCCCTTCCATGTACCGTCCGAATCGCGGAAAAGATGATTCACGCCGTCATTGCGCAGAAGATCGTCGCCGTCGCCATAGTTTGTAAGGAGGATGCCCTCCATCTTGAAGTCGAAGAGCGTAGGATTGAAGCTCGCCACCGATTTCGTGTACTTCATCCCTGCCCTGGCCGAGAATGTGCAGAAGATGCGGTTGCCCTCCATGTACGGACGGCACGTGGGGCCTTCCGTCACTATGCGGAAATCCGCCTGACCGACACCTGCCGTGAGCGTAACGGCAGCACGTTCAAAAACAGCCTTGCCGCCGGCGGGAAGAACGGCCCCCACCGCGCATTTGAGCGTTCCTGCAAGATCTTTGCGGCGGATATCCGGTTCGTTGTCAAGGGTTACAGAACCGAGTATGCTCACAACGTCATCCTTGCGCACGGCAAGAAGAATCGTAGGTCCAGCCGTCACCATTGAAAGTCTGAACGGCGGAGCCGGAACGGTCTGTGCATTCTTCAATTCACACGCAACAGGTTTCCCGTCCGCATGCCCGGAAAACTCCACGGTCTTTCCGGGGTCCGCGCGCATGCGAATACAGATAGAACGGTCGTTCGAAACAAGCTCCATCAATGCCGCCGAACCCGATGAAAGGCTGCGGACGTCAGCGGAGAAGTGAACGCCCGGAAAATACGCGCCAACGAAAACCGACCCTTCGGCACCGGAGGCATCTCCGGCTTCAAACGAAGCCGTGCCGTTGGCGTATATGACTTGTGGCGCAGACTTCCCTGCAACAGGAATGACAGGATTCTGGAGACTAGGCCGCACAACAGTCCCCGGCACGAACTCGGAAAGAATGAGCTCGTTGTCAAGCATGAACCGCCGGGATGACAGCAGCTTGAATTCAAGCTTGGTAGGATCAATTCCCTTTACCGTTGAATTCACAATGCCATTAGTCTCACACGATGCACATTCTGCCGACACTGAGAGGACAGACAGAATAAAGGCGGCAAAGATTGCCTGTGGGGAAACAGATGACAATTTAGTTTTCATCAAATACAAACTCCTCATATCTCAATGCGTCTACTATAGCATAAGCACCGGGATTTCATAAATTGTCTACCGGCCCATCCGGAGAGGAAGAAGCATTAGAGAATGCATGATTTTTACTGCTTGTCATAAAACAGACCTTTCAAAAATTCGATGCTTGACTTCATATCCAAAACTGAATCCGGGAATATCACCGGCTTGACCACAAACCATTGCGTTCCATCGGCGGCAAATTCAGCGAGCAATTTTTTCCAATTCACTTTGTCGCGCACTGAAGCGACTCCGGCCACTCCAGGTTCAAGCCCGGCGGCATCGGCAATGGCCGGCATTACATGTACCGTTGGATTGCGGTTTGGATAACGCTTCAGCACCTCGTGAGGATCTACACCCGCGAGAGCGCACCATCCGGCATCAAATTCCTGCTTTACGAGCGGCGAAAAGCGTTCCCAAAGCCAGTCCCACACATATTTGCCGTTAAACTTGATCAGGAATTCCTGATCATGATTGTGATAGCCGATCGCGACACCCTCTTTTGCCGCCACCTCGGCAGCATGATTGACCACGTCCACAAGAAGTTGCCAATCACGATGATTTTCCGAGCTTCCCTTAAACCAGGCCACGTTTATGCGATCTGTCCCACACTCCTTCGTGAAG
>SUVZ01000463.1 GCA_015061765.1 Lentisphaerota bacterium | reverse complement strand
GCTCGAACATCACAATCCCGTGGCCCAGTTGCAACGCTCCGATGCGCATGAACAAAGGGAAATCTCGTCAGGAGGTGGCATGAACCGACCCACACTCATGCACGAAGAGCCAATTTTCTTTTGTGTCGGGAAGCGGTTTCCATACCGCCTGCATGAGATTGATATGGAAAAGATCCGTGGCCGGCAGTCCGACCGCGGCGATGTTTGAGCCGCAGGGCGGCAGTTCTCCGTCGGCAAGCTCCACCTTTACGGCATTCCCGGACTTAGTGCGTATCATCATGACGTTCCCGCCCCATATCGCGAGAACGGTCCCGTCAATCCGTCGCCGTCCGATTTTCGAAATTTCCGCGGCTCTGACATGCCGCGGGTTGTCGATGTGCGGTACCGAAAAGGGGTCTTCCGGCGGATGTCTTAAGATACGGATGTCGTCCGGTCCGGAGATTGAGAGTCGATGACCCAGGAATATCCGGCGTCCGCTTCCGTTCGGCGTACATATCCCGGTCGCGACAATTTCCGCGCCGATGAGCTTCGACAGTTTCATCCGTTGATGCGAGCGTTCCGATATGGAGGCGTAGATTGTGCATTCTCCCGCATTCAGAGCGAGATACTGGCAGCGGGGGTCTATCTCATCGCGAAAGGCAAGCGTGACATATCCCTTGACGGAGACCCGCATATAGTCGTATTTGCCGCGAGGGATCATTTCCGGATCTGCGGTTGTGACGGGAGGAATCGGCTTGCGTCCGACGGTTTCAGTTGCATTGCACTTGGCGTAGAGTTCGTGATCTATGTTGATGTCGGTCACGCCGCGCCAACGGACGATGTCTCCCGGGCTGTATGTGAAGGATTGCGGATTGTCCTCGGCATACAGAATTATGCCGCCGGAATCGTCGCTGACAAAGAACGCACAGCCCGTGATGCCGGTATGTTTCTGAAGCACCTGAGCGGTAAGGTCGAAACTCATTCCCGCTTTCGCCTCGGTCTCGGACAGTTTTCGCAGTTCCGCCGCTGTTCTCAAAACGGTGTTTGTTCGCGTCTGCCCTGGCATAGGGCAGATGCAAAACAGAACCGTTGCCGCTGCGACTAGTTTCTTCATTGACGCGCATTTTATCAAAATCTCCCGTAAATTACGGAAACTGCTTCTAATGCCCGTTCGGGCATCTTTTGATATTCACAATGTTGTGATAAATTGATAGGCGAAATTTTCCATAAAGAAGAAAGGATCAGCTTATGCGTAGTCTATTTCTCGTGATGTCTGCGGCTGCATGTGCGGCAATGCCGTCAATTACATATGCAGAACAGAAGACGATTTCGCCCGGAGAGACTGTGATTGTCGCCGGTCCGGATATTTCGTCGTGGGCGGCGGCGGATATCGACATAGGCGCAGGTGCAACGCTGCTGTTCAGTGAGCCTACGGAGAGTGTTGAATTTACGGGGAAAATCACCGGTTCAGGGCATTTTGTGGCCAGTTCAGCCGTGACAACTGCAAAACCGTGGGAATTCAAGATGAATGGTGACGCGACCGGATTCACCGGCGGCTTCTTCTATACGAACGTGCTTGCCCGAATCGTATCGCCGACTTCCGTCGGCGACAGCGCACGGATAACCATCTATGTTGAATACAATATCGGTGACGGAGCGAAATCGCACTTCTTTGGTCCTGCCGCCGGTAAACCGGACTATATCTATCGAAATCCGCTTGACGTATGGGTTGGAGCCAACAAGGGTCTTGTTGTGAACGCGCGTACGGTGCTGGCAGGAGATATCATTCATCGAAACGGCGTCATTCACGGCCCGGGCACGATCACTGGCAATATTACAACTCATGCTTCGACGATCACCTTTGCAGACGATCTTCATGTGGAGGGATTGTGTTCTGCTACGGCAACCGGCGCGAAAATTGCTAATGCCAATACATTTTATCTGAAGGGTGCGACAGAGGGTTTTTCTCAATTCAGTGTCATTAACTGCTATAAGCCAGTCTATCTTGAGGGAGATAATCTTTTTGGCGAGAATGTCGTTCTCCAGATGGGTGAGAATTTTACGGGAAAAGGAAATCATTCGGGTCGACTCGAACTTAATGGGCATAGTCAGGTCTTTAAGCGGGCATATTTCAGGGTGTTCAAAACGCCAGACGATGAAGAATTGAAAAATGTAGGAGGTATAGGCAATACAGGCGCCCCGGCGACAATTACATTTGCCGACAATGACTCCGCCCAATGGTTTTATGGGCGACTTGACGGCCATCTTTCTGTTAGGGTGTCAGGTCCGAAAATGCTTGGTTTCAGTAGCGTCCCGACAAATTCCATGGATGGAACGATTACCCATTCTGGGGAGCGCGGCGGCAGTGGCAGTATTGTGATGGGAGGCGCTTGGCCGAATTTGAAGAAGATAGAGTCGGTGAATGGTGGGCTTGTCGATATCCGCAATTCGGTAACCATCAATCCTAAAGCGACGATCGATATTGACGGCTCTTCTCAGATAAAGGTGGCTAACGAATTCACTGAGAAGGTTCCTCTGACGGTTCGCACATTGAGAATAAATGGTGTGGAACTGCCGATAGGAACATATAATAAATCTTCACCGGCTGTCGACGGGCGTTTCGAGAACAATGGAAATGGTTATGTTAAAGTAACGGGAGCCCCAGGCTTTAAAGTGTTGATCAAATGATTAAGTTAAGTAAGGACAGTTCAATGAAAGTTAATATCAGTCAGATTATAGTGATTCTCGCCGCTTTGGCTTGTCCGTGGCTCGCCGTCGGCGATGTTGTGCTGGTGAAGGACGGCAAAGCATGCGCCGAGATCGTGTTGCCGAAGGATGCATGGGATGTGGAGAAGTACGCTGCGGAGGAGTTTGTCCATTTCCTTAAAAAGTCAACAGGCGCAGAGCTGCCTGTTGTCCGCATGGGAGACGAGAAGCAGAGTGCGGCGAAGGTCTTGATCGGACGGGCCGCCGCATTGGATTCACTGCCGCAGTGGAAAGGACGCGTCGTTTCAAAGGACGGAGCGTTGAGAATCGCCGGAGGGGACGATAAGTCGTTTTCGCGCAAGTCTAACGGTCGTGCCTGCGGAACCCTGTATGCCGTATATGAATTTTTTGACCGTGAGCTGAATCTCAAGTTTCTCTGGCCTGACGATGAAGGCGGCGGAACGGCCATCGACAGCCGCAGGAGCGTGGTTGTAAAAGATTGCGATTATATGTACACTCCTCCGTTCGAGAGCGTGAACATCCGCCATCTTCCCGTCGAGTATGTGCGCCGTGCGGCCAGGGTTGTGGCCACTCCCGTGCGTTATCCTGAAGGCGGCGGGGGGCATGCTTTCGTGAAGTGGTTCAAGAAGTATGGTGAGAGTCATCCTGATTTCTTTGAAATGCTCAATGGCAAACGCAACGTCCAATCCGGCACTTCTATGTGTGTCGCCAATCCTGCATTTCATAATGAGATAGTGCGAATCTGG
>SUVZ01000462.1 GCA_015061765.1 Lentisphaerota bacterium | reverse complement strand
CCTGATAGTTCTCGCCGAACAATGTCTGATTATAGTATTTGGGCATGCATTCACGCAACGGCTGCGCCATGACTATCACGCGTCCGCCAAGGGAGTTGGCAAATACGATGGAACCGGGCGCCTCATATTTCGGCTCGGAGCCCATCGACGGCACGTTGTACAGACGCGAGAGAACCTCTGCGCCCTGATGAAGCGAAGTCAGATCCGCCAGTGCACGATCCACACGCATACCGCCAAGCGAAAAACCCTTCTCGTCCAAATGAAGCTGGATGGTTTTTCGCGCCCACGGTCTTGCATCTGCGCCTATCAATTTCGCATAGCCGTTCGTCGACATCCAGTTCGCGCCGGTGCCGTCCAGCAGGACGGCCCCGGAAAACGCCCGCTCTATTTCCGCACGGCTCAACCGCGACAGCGAACTGGCGCAGAGAGCCGTCACCTCACCCTTTTCCGCCTCGCCATAACGGTAAGGAATGCCGGTCAGCGCAAAATAACGCTTCGCGAAGCCCGTCCAGTCGCAATCTCCTTCGCCAACCCCGACGTTCGGCACAACCACTCCGCCCTGCCTGAAGTCGGCTTTCGCCGCCCATGACATAATGCCGCGGTTTTGCGAAAAGATGCGGCGATAGGCCAGCTGCGACCGCCGCTCACGGGTCATGAACGTTCTGGTAATCCAGATCTTCGCGCCCTTTACACCCTCAAGGGCCTGCAAAACCATATTTTCGTATTCGCGTGTGGCACTGCAGGACCACAGCTGCTGCGGACATGTATCCGCCTCCTGGAGGTAAACGACTCCCGATCCGATGTTCTTGAGCTGAAACGCAAAACTGGCGCGCTTGTAGATGCAATGATAGACATTGTTGCCGGCGTAGTTGGCACCAGCTCCGCGCACGACCGGAACCTGTCCAGGCGCGGCAAGCATCTGTGCAAACGCCTTCGCGTACTTGAAATGGAAATGAACTTTTGTGGTGCAAAGCATTCCTGGCGTATCGGACGGGAAGCTTGCGCGGATCGTACGATAGAATGCCTCCATTGTATCGAAATAGATCTTCTCCCAGACATCACGGAATTCCCTGTCGCCCAACTGCAACTGTTCTACAGTCTCTTGTCGGGTCCACTTACGCCCGGTGGCTTTCTCGAGCGCGGACAGATGAAGCGGACAGAAACATCCGGGAACCGCCCCCCACACAAGACGCGTATCGTCATCCACCATGAAGAAGTCCGGCTTGAGAGCCGCCAACGTCCGGCAGGATCTGCCGATATAGTCCATAAAGCGCGAATCAAGCGGGCACATCCTGTAGACGGTTGAACCATCCGCCTTGACCGCAGTCTGAAATCCGGAGACTTCTCCCGGATAGCCGCCATGTCCCATCGTCGATTGCAGGAGAACCCCTTGCTTCACCTTGGACCGCGCCCGCACTTTCGGCTCAATCTTGCGGTAGATTGCCGCATACTGCGAAGCGAGATCCGCGACAGGATTGCCTTCAGGACACAGCCTCATCAGCCATGCGATTCCATCAATGATCGTCTTATCTCCCTGAGCGACGGCATCATCGGCGATGCCGTCTATATCATCCTCGACAAGGGGAATCACGGAAAGCCAATGCGGACATTCCGCCGCCTGATCCGCCAGACCGGATTTCGGTGAAAAGGCGAATGCAAAAAAAGGGATTGCAAGCGAAAAACGAAGTGCTCTACAGATCATAATGCTATTCATTGATAACCAACGGCTTGGTTATGGTTTTGTTTTTGCCCTCCATCGCAGTCCTGTACGGCTGGCAGCTGTTATAGCTGTTTCCGATCAGACGGCAATCGCGGCTCAGACTGAACAGCGTACCGTGCGGGCAACTCTCGAACACGTTGCCGACGACATCTGTGGCATCCGCCTGACGAAGTTCCACGCCGAGCGATGAGAGGTTCCGGAACACACAGTTCTCGACAACCGTATCAAGAGAAAGCAACGCGCAGACGCCCCTCTCTC
Organism: Lentisphaerota bacterium; assembly: GCA_015061765.1. The sequence continues at coordinate 1,477 of SUVZ01000462.1, read as the reverse complement.
CGTTCTCGAAAAGGCAATTGGATATCTCACTCTTGTTTCCGAACTCAAAGGAAACGGCGGAGCAGTCCGTAAAGGTGCAATGCTTGGCGAAAAACGGCTTGCGCTTGTTGGCCGAGTTTTGAACCCGCATGAAGCCCGTACCCCAGCGCACGTGCTCCGCGCTTTTCATTCCGGTAAACCGGCAGTTGTCAAACCAGCACGATGCCCGCTTGATGTGAATGCGGAAATCGCCGAGCAATACGCCGTCCGCCGTGAATTCCGCATTGGACGCGTACAATGAACCGAACCGCACGCTCAATGAACCCTTCCCCCGGAACATGACCTTCGTTCCGGGCTTGACATAGAGATTCTTTCCGGAGACAACCGTCGGCTTGTCGATGATGCGCTCACCGCTCCACACTTCGCACTTCTCCGTAGGCTTGACCGGGAAGTCGACGTTCCGCCCTTCGCGCACACCCGCCTCTGCGATGCAGTTCCTGCGCCGGTCGGCGGCGACTTCAGCGTCAGCCTTGCGTCCCGCCATCGCCGCCCGTTCGGCACGTTGCAGAGCATTCATCGCCTCCGCTCGCGACAGCCCGTACGGCATGAACCTGATGTTATCGTAAAAGCCCTTCTTTCTGAGAGCCTTTGCATTCGCATCCGCAGCGGCATAATCCCTTTTCGCCGCCTCAAGCGCGGCTGTTATGTACCGAAGGCCGCCATCCGCAGCACCCGACTCCAAGGCTTTCTTCGCTGTGAAGATTGAAGCGCGCACCCGGGCCGTCGCAAGCCAGTACGGAGCGCGATGGAGATTGAAGCTGAAATAGATGCGCTTGCCGACAGGCATTTCGTCCATGAACTCACGCGCCTTCTCTAAAGCCTTCAATGCCTTTTCCGCCGCGGCAACCTGGCCGTTCAGAAGTTTTTCGTCATAAGCGATCGGCTGCAGCTCCACCTTGTTTCCGGAGGATCCCATCGAGCCGCCGGTCGGGTCGTACATCGCGTTCTTCCGGACGCGGTTCCACCAGTAGAGCGACTGTTCCGGATTCGCGAGAAAGTGCGGCATGACGCCGCTTGAGAGGAACTCTATCATCGCAGGCGCGATCTTCTCTCCCCAGAACGTACGGCATATGGCGGGGAGATGCGTATTCATCACAACCTCGGGTCCAGTGTGGTCCGTAAGCGGATCGTACCAGATCTTCCCGTCGAAATCTTCGTGTCCTGCGGCTTTCGTGTTCCACAGGTATTCGGCGGCGAGCAGCATCGACTCCCACTGCCCGTCAATGATGGTGGCCGTGACCATTGCGCGGCCGTCGTCACCTCCGTCGAACATCGTACCGTAGCGGCGCGCAGACGTCATGAACACACCTGCGTTTGCGGCGAATATGTCGCCGAATCTGTACGGACGGTTCGGCGCAAGACGGGAAAACTCTTCGCGGAATTCGCGGCGGCAGGCCCAGCCGCCCAGATAGAAACGCGGATCCTCAAGCGACTGGTG
>SUVZ01000461.1 GCA_015061765.1 Lentisphaerota bacterium | reverse complement strand
TACGGACATCACGGCGATCCGCCGTGCATGGAGCTCCACGACCTACCGCATGCAGTCGCTCCGCGACAATCCGGTCACGGCCCGTGAAGAGTACGACAACGGTCTCGACGAGCATGATCCGGGACTCACCTACAGCCTCACCTACAATCCCGACGAGGTGCCTGCCGCAAAGAAGGGCAAGGCTTCGAAGGAAAAGCCGCGCGTTGCAATCATGCGCGAGCAGGGCGTCAACGGCCACATCGAAATGGCGGCGGCATTTGCGCTTGCCGGTTTCGAGAGCGTGGACGTGCATATGACCGACTTCATGGAAGGGCGTGTCGATCTCGCCGATTTCAAGGGACTTGTCGCATGCGGCGGCTTCTCCTACGGCGACGTTCTTGGCGCAGGCTCCGGATGGGCGCGTTCAGTGCTGTACAATGACCGTCTCAAGGCAATGTTCGCGAAGTTCTTCGCCCGCAAGGATACGTTCGCTCTTGGCGTGTGCAACGGCTGCCAGATGCTTTCCCAGCTTAAGGACATCATTCCTGGCGCTGAAGCCTGGCCGCGTTTCGTCCGCAACGTCTCTGAACAGTTCGAGGCTCGTACGTGTACGCTCGAGGTGCTTGATTCGCCGTCCATCTTCTTCAAGGGAATGGAAGGATCGAAGATTCCCGTGGCTGTCGCACACGGCGAAGGCCGCGCGGAATGGGATGACGGCAAGACCAATCCCGATGCGAAGACTTCGCTCCGCTATGTTGATGGACGCGGAAACGCTACCGAACGCTATCCGTACAATCCGAACGGCACGAAGGGCGGGCTTACCGGATTCACCACGACTGACGGACGCGTCACCATCATGATGCCGCATCCTGAACGTGGATTCCGTGCCGCTCAGCTGTCGTACAACCCTGGCACGTTCAAGAAGGACGGTCCCTGGATGCGTATGTTCCGCAATGCATACGCATTCGCGACAAAGTAAACAGGGATTATAGCAACCCTCGGTATGGCAAAGATAAAGCTGACAAAGACCGAACTCAAGGCGCAGACGGACGCGTTGAAGCGTTTCCAGCGGTTTCTGCCAATGCTGCAGCTGAAAAAGCAGCAGCTTCAGGCAGAGATCGCCGGCATTGTCCAGAAGGCGGACGAAGTCACGGCGCGAGAGGAAAAGGCACGTGCCGACCTTGGTTCGTGGGTTGGTCTATTTGCTGTCGGCGGGGAAGAGATTCTTTCTGGTTTGGTGAAGGTCAAATCCGTAAACACCGCAACGGCAAACGTTGCCGGTGTCGCCATTCCCGTGTTCGAGTCCATCGATACGGAAGTGAAGGAGATTGACTCATGGGCCACTCCTGCATGGGTGGATGACGCCGTCAAAGCCGTTACTGACATACTTTCTTTGCGTTGTGAACGCACCATTCTCCTTAAGCAGCGCGATCTCATAACCGCGGAGCTTACGACAACGTCGCAGCGCGTGAACCTTTTCGAGAAGGTCAAGATACCGGAATGCAAGGAGAATATCCGCGTGATCAAGATCGCCATCGGTGATGAGCAGACCGCCGCCGTAACGCGTGGCAAGATCGCTAAGAGCAGAACACCTGAATCCAATAACGATGAGGAGGTGGCGGCATGATAGTTCCCATGAAGCGCATCTTCCTCATCTGCGTTGAAAAGAATGCTGAATCGACCCTTACCGCATTGCGCGACTTGGGGGCTGTGCATCTTGATTTTTCCGCCTCAGGCGGGGAAGGGAAGGCTGTTGCCGGGAGTGCTCTTGAGAAGGCGGAAAAAGCCGTCAGGATTGCAGCAAAGGCTGCAAAGGAGCTTGGTGGCGGCGAGACAGTTGCTCCACTTGGTGTAGAGGAGATTCTTGCGCTTGATGCGCGTCGTGAAGAGTTGAAGGGCACTGCTGAGTCTCTCAAGGGAACTATTCGCAGATATGAGCCGTTCGGGGATTTCGATCCTGTTCTTGCGAAGAAGCTTGAGTCGGCACATGTGCGGCTTGTCCTGAAAGACAACGGCTCCTATGTCTTTGCATATGGAGATGAAGCTCTTGACGAAGAGCCGGGGGTGCGTCAAATTCCCTTGCCTGAAGAGAGGCTTTCCGTCACGAAGAACAGGCTTTGGGATACTGAGGACGAAATGGCGGAGATTACGGCGAAGATTGCCCGTGCTGATATATCCGGCATCGTTAAGGCGTTTCCTGAGTTGCGCGACGCTGTGGCCTTTGCTGCTGCAAAGGATGAGATGGCGGCAAATCTATTTGGGGACGGGGAATCTGCCTCAATGCGCTTTTCCTTGATACGTGGCTGGATGGCTAAGGACAGCGCTGAAACCCTGAAAGAATCCGCCCGCAAGAATGGATGGGGACTTGTGCTGCGCGATCCTGATGCGGATGAGATGCCGCCAACGCTGATCCGTCCGCCGAGACTGTTCCGTCCGGTCAAGGCTCTTTTCGAGGGGCTTGGCATTGCGCCCGCCTATTCCGAGGCCGATGTATCCGTGCCTTTCATGTGCTACTTCTCGCTTTTCTTCGCAATGCTGGTTGGCGATGGCGCGTATGGAGCGATATTCCTTGCGGCGACCCTGTATGGATGGAAGAAGACCTCCGGCGGCAGTCGTTCTCCGCTTGTGAAGAGCTGGCTCGTTTTGATGACGGTGTTTTCCTTGGCGACGGTTCTCTGGGGGCTTCTCAGCAATACGTGGTTTGGCGCGCAGATTCCCTGGTGTGCGGATTGGCCTACGGTAAAATGGCTTGCGGATCCGAGCTATTCGAATATGATGCTACTGTGTTTCACAATCGGAGCTTCGCATCTAATTCTTGCGCGACTCTGGAACGGAGTGTGCCGGATAAACGATTCTACATGCGTTGCGGAGTTCGGCTGGGCGGGGATACTGCTTTTCATGTATTTCGTCACCAATTCGATTGTAGGGATTTTCTCCGGGATTCCGTCCGTACTGTACTGGGTGTTTGGAGTGTCGCTTGCGATGGTGTTTGGGTTCTCCGTGAAACCTTCTGAACTCAAGACGCGCGGAGCGGAGCTTGGCATGCTTCCGCTTAACATCATGAGCGCACTTGGCGACATTATTAGCTATGTGCGACTCTTTGCCGTCGGACTTGCCTCTGTGAAGGTTGCCGAGAACTTCAATGCGATGGCGACAGGACTTCTCGATGGTGCTGAAGCGGTGTGGGCGAAGGTGCTCATGGCGGTTGCCATGGTGGCGATTCTCGTTCTCGGCCATGCACTTAACCTCGTGATGGCAGGGCTTTCGATTCTTGTTCATGCGGTTCGCTTGAACACGCTCGAGTTCTCCAACCACAAGGGCGTTAGCTGGGCGGGCTATTCGTTCAATCCGTTCAAAAAAAGCGCAAAGGCATAGGCTTTCAATCTTAAACCAATAAAGAAAAGGAACAGAAAATGGATACATACATGATTGTCGCGGGCGCGATCGCCTGCTTGGGCTTGAGCGCAGCGGGTTCTGCGTTCGGTAC
>SUVZ01000460.1 GCA_015061765.1 Lentisphaerota bacterium | reverse complement strand
AGCGAGTGTGCTTGATTTCCTTCGCGACAGCGGACCTGCGCTTCTCGTATCGGCGGACAAGGATGTCGCCCCGCGAATATATGACGACTACTGCGCGATGCTCAAGGATGTTGGCGATGACGTCGCCCTGGCGCACACGCTCATCAGCGCAAACGTGTTCAGGCGAGACTTGTTCGACATGGATCTTGCCGTGGGGAAGCTGTGGGTACAGTATGCGCACATGTTCGGGATCATGTCGCGGATGGCGGGGCACAAGGTCGGCGTGATGCCTCGCTTCGTGAAGACTCGGCCCGTTCGTGCCGATTTTGCGAAGTACCCGTCGTGCCTCTGCTTCAAGCAGGCAATCTACATGTTGTTTCTCGCGAAGAGATTTGGCCTGCCGCGCTTCCGCCGCCGCGCGATATGGAACGCTTGCAATCTGCCCGTCGAATACGCATCAAGAATTTGGCATCTGCTTAAGAGGCGAAAATGAGAGCTTTGACTATAATTGGAAGTATGCGAGTACGAATGTCCCGTTGGAGAATCAGCTATTTCACAACCGTTGTAGAAGGGTACGGATTTAGGTAATAAAGGTTACTGTCATGCGAGTAAAACGACTCATTATACGGATCAGCGACGGGCTCGGCAATCAATTGTTCGAGTATGCCCTTGGCAAATACCTTTCCGACAAGTTGGGCTGCGAAATGGTTTTTGACAAATCGCATTTCCTCGTGTCCAAGAATAGAACGTTTCAACTCAACAAATTCGTTGGCCCTGCAAAAGTGTCACAATGGGGGAAATTGAAGGAGTTGATGTTCCTTTTGCTATGGGCCGGCAAGGTTAAGCTGGGCGAAAAGTTTTTTCGGGCGGTATTGTCATTCTTGAACATGGGGTGGCTCCCTGTCAAAGACCCATTCAGACTACAATCCGACTTTAATGATGAGTCACTTGCATTGTTGAAAGGTACAATTTACATTTCAGGCTGTTATGGCCATTTGCCGCATATGCCTGGCCGAGATGTTCTTAAGACACTGCTTTGCCTCATGGGCATGCCATCTCCGCCCAATCTGCGGTATATTGATGCTATGAGGCAGTGCGAATCGGTATCTGTGCATGTGCGCAGGACGGATTACTTGCTTTTCGAGAATAATGTACCTGCACTATGTGCGACGTATCAAAGAAGGGCGATTGAGACCATTCGACAGAGAGTTGCCTTCCCGAGGTGGTTCATCTTCTCCGATGATATAGAATGGTGTAGAAAAGAGTTCGCCGATCTTGAGGATGCGGTATTCGTCTCCGGCAATGAGGCAGAACCTTGGGAGGACATTCGCCTGATGGCGGCATGCAGACATCATGTAATTGCTAACAGTTCGTTTTCGTGGTGGGGTGCGTTTCTTGGGGACAGTTGCGGATTAACTATCTATCCAAAACCTTGGTTCAAAGGACTTGAAATGCCATCGTCAGGCGTGCCGTCAGATTGGATTGCGGTTTCCTCCGAATGATGTAAAATCGACGAGACGGAAAAGTATTATAACACATCCATCCAGAACGCGAGGTACACAGATGAAACCTATTCTTGGCATCAACTACTACTTCTCGCCATGCGACTACAAGGACGCCGCCTTCCGTGACGAGCGGCGTTCGGAACCTGTGGCTTGCTTCGTCCAGAATTTCAAACGATGGCTGGAGGAACGTTACGATATTGAGGTCCATACGTACGACTGTGTAGATGTCGCTTCGGACGACGTAAAGGCCGTGCTCTACTTTGACTACAACTGGAAGTATGCACGGAAAGACAGGTTGTTGCAACGGGTCCCATTTAAGAAACGCGCGTTGATGATCATCGAACCGGCGAACATCAATCCGTCGCTCTACTACCTTTCGAGATACAGAGACCGGTTTTCGACTATCTTCACTTGGGACAGAAAACTGCTTTCAAAATATCCGCACTACAAGCCCGTGAACGTACCTGTCGGGGCGGAGCCGTCATCCTACAAGGACAACCGCTTCCGCGAAATCTCCTTCGGCGAGAAGAAACTGCTGATTGCCGTCAGCCGAAACAGGTGGGCTTATATGCCGCAGTCAACCTATCGGCTGCGTAAGGCGGCATACAAGCATTTCGAGGCGAACTGCAAGGACGGATTCGACTTGTACGGACAGGGATGGAACACCCCTGTGACATCGTTTGAGAAATGGTTTGGATTCCATCGTTTCTCATGTTATCGAGGGGAGATCCCCGGTGCTTGGGATGACAAGGTCGCCGTGATGTCGCGTTACAAATTTGCGCTCTGTTTTGAGAATAACGCGAACCAGCCCGGATATGTGAGCGAGAAGATCACGGATTGCCTTTGCGCACGCTGCGTGCCGATATACTATGGATCGTTGGGTATGGAGGATCTGATTCCGCAGAACTGCTGGATAGACGCAAAGCGGTTCAGAAATTTTCGGGAAATGCAGAATTTCATCGTGAACATGACGCGCGAACGTCATGCCGAGTATCTGGCGGCGATAGAGGACTTCATGCACTCGCCGAAACTTGATTTTTTCTCAACCGACCACTATTTCACGACATTGGCCGAGGGTTTGGGCTTTAAGAAGAAGCGGCCATTGCCATGAATGAGAGCTGTCCAAAGACAACTGACCGGATTCCGATCATAGATGCCGCCAAGGGATACGGCATTTTGCTGGTTTTCCTTGGACATCTCGTGTATTATGACTCACCTTTGTTTCGTGTCATATTTAACTTCCACATGCCGCTCTTCTTCCTGCTTTCGGGCATGACGTTTTCGCCGGAGAAGGATGCCAACTGCAAGGCGATTCTTAAGCGACTCTGGAATACCATCGGAATACCGTTTGCGTTTTTTACACTTTTGGGTACTCTGGTCTGTGCGTTTACGGGTCGGTTGATGCAACATTCGCTGATGGACTGGCTTCGTGCTGGAGCATCGTTTTTCCACGGTGACCCTTATGTGGGAGGTTCATTGTGGTTTCTTACGTGCCTTGCGGTCGTGAAGTTCATTTTCTGGGCATGGAGCAAGAAACCCCATAGTGTTCGGTGGAATGTTGGTATGATCATTGCCGCATATATCGTGGGGTGTGTCTTTGGCAATTTTGTCAATCCGAAGATTCTTCTGGGCGGGCCGCTCATGTGCTTCTCCGTCCCGATGGCGTTCTTCTTCTTCGCGATAGGGTATTATTGTCGGGGTGTGTTGCCGATGATTCAAGAATCCCGACACGTTGGGCTTCTCGCGCTGTCGGTGTTGTGTCTTGTTGTAGAGATCGTGCTGGCATTGCTCTATCCAACGCCCAATATGGCGATTCCGGCATTTCCGTCGCCACACACGTTTCTTCCCGCATCGCTTTGCGGCATTAGTGCGATACTTTGTCTTTCAGGAAAGTCGTTTGCGGCAATCAGGTTCATTGGCCGCTACAGCCTGTATTATTTCTTGATGGAGAGATGGGCGCGTGAGGCCTGGTTCGCCATTGCAGACCGCTTGGTGCCAGGCTTCGCT
>SUVZ01000459.1 GCA_015061765.1 Lentisphaerota bacterium | reverse complement strand
ATTCCTTCATGTGTACCATGCCGAAGTTCCCGTTTGCGTACACCACCGCCGGACGGTCGGTGTAGAGATGGACCCCCGCTGCGGCAGCAATCGCCCTGAACGCCGACACATTCAGTATGCCCGCACCCCAGAACACAGATGTGTGATGTGGAAACTTCTTTACTGCGGCGGCAGGCTCTCCGCCTTGCTCGTATCGTGCAAGAATCGTCACGCCCGGTTCATCCTTCACCTGGAATCGTGCCTCGAAAACCTGAGGCGGGATCGGCTTGGGGTTTGCATAGTCAATCTTGTATGAGAAGCCCCCGTAGAGAGGCGTATTTGACCACCCGAGCCGGTCTTCAACCGCATCACTACCGAAGGCGGCCTTGAAAGCAGTCCTGTCGGGCGTCATTACCAGAGTGTGCGGCGCGGTTTCCTTCTTGAGCGTGAATCCGCAGATATCCGTATTCTCATCGGAAATGTCGAGCTTTGTGCCTTCCGCCATGAATACCCCCGGCGCATACATCCATATCAGAGTGCGTCCGTTTCGCTCCAGCTTCTCGCGTACCGCTCGTCTCTGCTCGACGGTAAGCGCCAGCTGCGCCGGGAAAACCACGACCTTGTACCGGTCAAGTTCCTTGGATTCCATCAGATCGTCAAGCAGCCACAGATCATACGGCGCACCGAGGCGGTGCCATTCCAGATTGCGGTTGAACGACACATGCTGCGCGGCCGTTATCGGTGAGCGGCTGTAGTTGTATTCAATTCCGGCGGAAAGGCTCAACGGATCGAGGACGACCGCCACTTGCGTCGCGGACCATCGCGGGAAACGGGCGCTCATGCGCATCCACTTGTCGTACTTGGGCACATCCTCCATGATCTTCGGGTCTTCCCACCAGCGCTGGAACGTCCACTGATACGGAACGATCCCCGTCGTCATGTACTTGCCCAGTTCGCGGCGATAGACGGCAACCGACTCTTCCGATGTGGCCGTCTCGCCGAACCGGTGCCGTTTCGGAGTGAAGAGGTGGCTGCGGACATCAGACTGAAACAGGAAAATCTTGTTGTGGTGCATGAGCGATGCCACCGGGGCGTTTACGACGATGTCGTCTCCTGGACCCCGGTTCATGTAGCCGGGCGCAGGGCCGAACGAGTCCAGCCACGGACTCTTCAGAATGGGCATCATCTCACGGTGGTGGTAACGCCCGGAAAGGTAGCCGATCTGGCTGCAGGTGAAAATGCGTCCGTCCGTGAACTCCTTGGCCGCGCGGCACTGGCGGTCGACCCTGTGCAGGATCGCAAACGACTCGCAGCGGGCGTAGTCGATGACGCTGCGCTGAGTGAGCGGATCGAGGAATCCGCCGCCGAGGCGCGGCACCCTCTGCAGCATCGTAGGCGCTTGCGCATGGGCGAAAGAGAATCCCTCCCGTCCCCACGCGGACGCGAATGCCAAGACATCACCTCTGTACTCCCTGAGAAGCCACTTTCTGAAGAAGTTGGCCATCGCCGGACTGAAGTCGTGCGGCGAAAGATAGCGTGTACCGTCCAAGTGCCCGAAGTTGTTCTCCGCAAAAATCCCGAATCCGGGCATGAACCCGACGATCTGTGAGGCGTACGGCTGGGAAAGTATCCGCGCGAGGAAATCCTTCACGCTTTTTTCGCAGTACCGGCTCCAAGTCTCAGACCCGTACGAATAGCCGGGAGTATCGTATTTGAAGCCCTGGTCGGGGTCTTCCACACGTGCGAGTTCGTCCGGATAGGTGTCGGCAAAGGTGCGCGACGGATACTGCTGGAACCAGACGAAGATACGTGCATCCGGCTTCGTGTCAAGGATGAAGCGGGTCTGGAAATCAACGATCCTGAAGAACTCATCTGGATTGTGCGGTCCCCTGAGACTTGACGGCGCGGTTTCGTCGCACGTCATCGTGGCACCTACCACATAGACGGGGAAATTCCCTTTCTTTATGATCTCCCGGTGGTAGGCGAGGCTTCTTTCGTTGGCATTCAGACGCGGGCGGCACGTGTAGAGACTGTTCACGACTGGCTTTCCGTCGATAAACCAGGTAGGGACGCCCTGAAACGGCTTCACCTCCGATTTAGGCAATGTAAGCGGCACCCGCGGCACGGACGCGATTATCGGTGCGACCGCCGGCTTTCTTGCCGTCTCATACGATGCACGTCCAAGATACGCCGAATCGATGTCCGCGCCGCCTTCCGCTGCGATCATGAGCGATGCCGCGGCCGCGCCATGCGGCGGCACAAGACGGAACGTGTGTCCGCGCCATGCGGAGGTGCCTTCGAACCGCATGCGCTTCATGCCGCAATCGCGTCCGTTCTTGTCGCGGAATGCGAAATCCACGGCAACCGTACCGCCGCGCACCGACAGATGTCCGTTCAGCACTTCGCCGCCGCGCGTCACGATGGCGGCGGCATTCGGCGCCGCGTATGCAAGTTCTGCGCCGGATGACAGCCGCAATGCATACGAACCGTGATGCGCGTCGCCCGCCGTCCGCTTTGCGCTTCCGCGCACAGTGCACCAGCAATCGACAAAATCTTGGATGAGGTCTGCCTCCTCGAAACTGCCGTTCAGCAGTTGCGTTTCATCCGTCTCATCGCGGCAGTCTGCCATCGAAGCGTCAAGCTTCACGTTGCGCACAAGCCCGGCACCGCCTTTCGTGACAATCTCGCACCTTACCGCCTTTGAAGGAACCCTCACGACCTTGTGGAGACGGAACGGTTTCTCCGCGCTTTTGCCGCCGGTGGAAAGGGCGTGTTCCTCCCCGCACGTTTTTCCGTCGGCATCGGTGTAGCGCAGAGTGACGGACAGCTTCTGCGCGGCGTTCGTCGTAAAAAACTGAGCCGACAGGTGATGCCAGCCGCCCGGTGACACAGCCACGCCGCTCATGCCGTAGATAGGTGTCGCGAATACTGCCGAAACGCACAGGACGCCAAGCATTGCAAATCTGTTCATAGTCATGCTCCTATGGGATGATTATAGGTCGCAAATTGTATAGCGACTGGAATCGCAGAGCGAATAAGATATCAAATTCTGATGTTGAACGCAATATATAAAATGAATATTCATATGAAATATTTACAACTTATTGAAGAAATAAAATCTCTTGACTTATTTGTCCCACTTGTCATATAATATGGCGCGTTGTGCAGAAAAGAGATTTCAAGAAGCCGATGTTTACTCTCGACCGTTCACGTCGCGGAGATCTGTCACGTCAGGTCTCGGCGGGTCTGCGTACGGCTATTGAGACGGGATATTACCAGCCGGGTGAAATTCTGCCGCCCGTACGCGATCTTGCCGAGATTCTTGAAATCAGCAAGGGCATTGCCGAACAGGCCGTCGCAAGGCTTCGCGAGGAGGGTTTGATAAGCCCGCGTCCGTCGGTAGGCAGCGTGGTGTGCGCATCGGACCGTCCGCTTTGGAAGGGACAGGTCCTGATCGTCGTGCCGCCAGATGGAGGCAATACGGCCGACAATACGATGTCGGCGGTTTTGAGAAATA
>SUVZ01000458.1 GCA_015061765.1 Lentisphaerota bacterium | reverse complement strand
TATCGCGCCTACGCGGGCACGGACATCCCGCCCGAGGCGAATGACCGCGCGTGCCCGAGCTGGAAGACGCTCAAGGATTTCCCGGCAGACCGCCTCGTCGATGTCGATTATCCGCTGCTCAAGTACTACCGCTGGTTCTGGCAGCACGGCGACGGCTGGGCGGGCGCGAACGACGCGGCCAGCGCGGCGTTCGACGAGACGTTCGGGCGCCCCATGGTGTCGATGTACGCTCCGGTGCTGCGCATGCCGTATCTCTGGGGCATCGGCGGACACAACTCGCATCTCCACCAATGGATATACCTGAATCCGAATCCGGTCGTCGCCCGCTACCAGATTGCCGAGATGCAGGCGGCCGGACGCGGCACGGGTGCATCGGTCATTTCCGGCATTGACGGCATCGTGCGCATGGTCTGGGTGTTGCCGGACAAGAAGAACAAACCGACAGTCATGCCGGACTGGTACAAGACCCACGAAGGGGTGCAATTCGCGACGATTCCGCCGGACTGGGCGCTTGAAGCGTTCTGGCTGATGTTCTCTCGCCGTACGGACGGCATCGGACTCTCGGTCGGCCCGGCAGTTGTTGGCCATGAACCCGGCGAACGCTACTGGGCGCCGAAGACGAACGACGCGACGCTCGAATCGCTGCGCGGCGTGATGCGCGACGTGGCCGTGCCGCTGGGGCCGCTCTTCCGGAACGTGCCCGAGCGCGCGCCCGAGGTGGCGGTTCTCGCGAGCCACGCCGCCGCGATCCTCTCCGGGACGGCGCCGTGGGACTGGACAACCGGGACGCGGCGCTTCGGTGGGCTCGTGGTGCTTGCGAATCTCGACCAGTATGTGCTTTTCGACGAGGAGATCGAGCGGGACGGAATCCCGCCGTCCGTGAAGGCGATTCTCATGCCGGAGTGCGAGGTGCTTACGAAGAAGACGGCCGAGAAGCTGCGTGCGTTCCAGGCGCGGGGCGGGCGCCTCATCGCCGCGGCGACGCTGGCGCCCGGCCTCAAGGCGGACGCGACGTTGCCGAATTGGTCAGACGTGTTTCCCATTTCCAAGAAACGTGACAAGGAGGGGGCGGAAGTCGATCGTGCGATGCGGGCGAAGGCGGCCGAGGTGAAGGCGCTTCTCGATTTCCCGCTCTATGCCGAGACCGACAATGACGCGATTCTCGTCTCCGTGCGCAGTTCAGGCTCGGGTGACGTCGTCTTCGCCGTCAACGACAGGCGCGGCTACGGCGACTACTTCGGTCCGTGGAAGATGGTGCTCGACAAGGGTTTGCCGAACGCCGGCGAGGTGCGCCTGCGCCGGACGGCGGGGGCGGTCTATGACCTCGTGCGCCATGCCCCCGTTCCGTTCTCCAGCGCAGACGGCGTCACGCGAATCCCGGTCTCCTACGAGACGAGCGACGGCAAGGCGCTGCTCGTGACGGCGCGTCCGCTCGCGCCGCTGGCGGTCTCGACGGACGGGAACCGTCTTTTCGTTTCCTCTCCCGACAAGGACGTGATGGTGCCGTTCGGCGTTCTGGCCGCGAACGGAAAGCTTGTCGTGAGCGGCATTCTGCGTGACGGCGCGTGGGAGCGTCCGCTGCCGCTGGAGGCGTTCGAGGTGGTGAACTACGCGACGGGCGCGCGGCATCCGGTGCGCCCACGCGTTTCCATCGGCATGAGCGGCTTTTCCAAGGCCGTCTGCAACGAGACGGGCGTGCGGCGGCTGAAGGCGATTGGCGCGGACTTCGCCTCAGGCGTCAAGTACAGCGATACGGCGACGCTGGACCTCTTTCTTAAGTATGGGCTCCGCGCCGCCGTGGGCGGCCTGCCGCGCTGGTGGGGCGCCGGCAAGAAGACGCCGCCCGGCTCGATGGCGGAGAAGTGCCCGGTGTCCGTCTTCGAGAAGGCGCTCGCAGGTTTCCGCCCGCACTCCGCGATGCGTTCGGTGACGCTTGGCGACGAACCATCCAAGCTTGATTTCGCGCATTTCTCGGCGGTTAACGCGCGTGTGCTCGAACTTTGCGGCGGTGTGCCGACGCGTACGACGCTCTTCCCCGACTATGGCTCGCTCATCTCGGTTGGCGATGAAGAGGCGAAACGGTTGCTGGGGACTGATTCGTATGACGACTACGTGAGGAGCTGGTGCGAGACCGTGAAGGGCCAGCGCGACCTGACCATCGACTTCTACCCCTATTCGGCACCGGCGGAAACGCGAGCGGACTATTTCCTGCGGCGCTTCAAGACGCTTGAGACGGGTGCCCGGTGCGCCAAGGAACACGGGTTCTCCTATTCCCTCTACGTGCAGGCGAATTCGATCTTCCCCGATATGGAAATGACGCTTCCGCGTCTCCGGTACATGGCCTTTACTGATCTTGCCTACGGTGCGGAGACTCTGACCTTCACCTGCTACACGCCGTCGTGGTGGACCAACAACATCCTCACCGCCACCGGCGAGCCGACGGCACGATACTATGCGGTGCAGAAGCTCGTGGGGGAGATCCGCAACTTTGACGAAGCTTATAGGCGTTATCGCTGGGTGGGCGTGCGCTATGTCGGCTTCTCCAAGCCCGAGCTTGCCCAGATCGGCGGATCGGCGGAAGTGACGGGATACACGACGCCGTTTGCAGGGGTGTCTGCTGCGGCGGGGGGCAAGTTTGTCGTTGGCGATTTCGTGGCGCGGGACGGCTCGGGGCGCTGTGCGGCTTTAGTTGCCGGTGTCCTGGATGCCGATGACGAGCAGATTTCCATCCATCGTTTCGGCCTCAAGGCAGATGTCCCGCCTGTGGCGCTGGCGAACACGGCCGGGGCGAAGAAGGGCAAGCCGGGGAAAAGTCCGAATGTCTGGCTCTATGAGATTCCCTCGGATGGCGTGCTGTTCCTGCAAGAGGGAGTTAAATAAAGTTCTTTAATCTCGGCACGGGAGCAGGAACATGAACACCAACAGAAGGAGCTTCTTTGCGGCTCTCGGACTGACCGCATTGGATCGAGGGATCGAAACCGCTCCGCCGCCGTCCGCTGATACTTCTGATGCGTGACAATTTCACTGTGCCCCGCGTGTTGCGTCCTGACATTCTTGTCATGGTTACTTGGCGGAGGTGGAGATTTAGTTGGAGTTTCGAACTTACAAAGAACGAAAACGAAACATGAATGTTAAAGAGAACAGGAAAGAGCTCGCCAGCTATGGGTCACTTGACCCTTATGGTAAAGGTCAAGTGACGCTCATTGCAAGTTTGGGTAAGTATTAATGCTGAGGGCGCAACCAACCATTTCATTTAATATTTAATATTTCATCATGTGGTATAATATGCGCAAATGAAACCGATAGCGACAGATACTCATGATTTCCCGTCATTGAGGAGATGCGGAAAGATTTATGTCGATAAGACGATGTTCGTCCATCGCCTTGCGGCACACCCAGATGCGAGGCTTTTCTTTCTCTCGCGTCCGCGAAGGTTTGGAAAGTCGCTTACGGTTTCGACGCTCAAGGCTCTTTTTCAGGCCCGGAGGGAATTGTTCGAAGG
>SUVZ01000457.1 GCA_015061765.1 Lentisphaerota bacterium | reverse complement strand
ACAAGGCTCTTTCGAAAGATGTTCCGTTTGCCATTACGGCGGCGACGATTAATTATATTGCCGAGAATGTTAGTGGCGTGTACAGCGGCGCGGGACTTGGCATTGCGTCGACAATCAGCGTTTCCACGCCTGCGAGCGGCACGACGGTGAAGTATGCCGAGAGTGATACTGGTCCGTGGCAGGATGCGCCCATCATGTTCAAGGACGTCTGCACTGATAAGCCGATCTATTTTCAGATTTTGGCGGAAGGGTACAAGACGGTTGTTGATTTCCGCACGGTTACGATTACGCCGAGAATGTTGACGAGTGATCATGTCTGGCTCGTATTGCCGACGGAGGATTACGTTTATGACGGCACGGCGAAAACGCCTGATGTAGCCTGTGGTGACGGTGAGCCTTCTGCGATTACGGATAACGATTTTTCCGTTTCATATTCCGATAATGTGAACGCAGGTACAGCAAAGGCGACATTCATCGGCAAGGGTAATTATACAGGTACTGTCGAAGAAGAATTTGAAATTCTTAAGGCTAAACTCAATGGTGGTGATGAGCCAGGCGCAGGGACAGTGCCAACCGGTGGACTTTCTAAGTTTGATGTGACGGCTGAATATGATGGTGCGGAACATACGGTTGATTCTTCCGCGATATTGGCAGCATGGCAGAGTGTCAATGCGGGTGTCGCATTAGGCTTTGCTTTAAAAGATACTGCGACAGATTGGACAGATGCGCATGAATCATTTGTTGATGTGTGCGAAACCTCTATTTGGTATAAGGTGACGCTTGCGAATTATGAAGATTTTGTCAAGGAAGTGAAAATTACAATCACGCCGCGCGATATCGCAAATGTGACCATTAAGCCAATTGACGATATTACATTTACTGGCGCACCGGTTGAGCCCGTGCCGATGGTGACGGATGGTAATCCTTCGATCGTTTCAACGGAAGACTATACGTTGTCGTATGAAAACAATGATGCGCCCGGTACAGCAAAGCTGACATTAACTGGAAAGAACAATTATACCGGAACAAAGTCTATCTCGTTTAATATTCTCAGGAACACTCCCGATAAGGCGTTGTTAAAGGCGGAGGTCTCATGGAAACTCTTGCGTGCAACCGGTACGTATTTCGCTCAGCTTAAAGTCACTTGCACCAATGGTCTTGATGCGGGTTTGAGCGATCTTCGGTTTGTGTTCGCCGATAGAGTGTCTGACGGCGATGTCTATGCATCGCTGTGGGATTCGCGCAACCGCGCGGCGAAATCGACGCTGTTTTCGCACAATGGCGACACTTACCGCTATGTCGCACTTGATGCGGCGCAGATTCAATCGGAGAACGTCGAGACGGTTTTCGGAGTGAGCGATATTTCTGGCGCTTCAATTCCCATTTCCGAGCGAACGATTGAACTTTACGTCCGCAAACGTGTCGATCCGTCGTCAGGGAATGAGACTGCGGCGGGAGTTGATAATTTTGTGGGGTATGTCGGATGGGTGTCCGGCGGAGAAACGAATATGATTCCGGTTGTATCTGGGGTGGCGAATTCATTTGTATCCAGGATGATGAGCGCATCTCCCATGACGGCAAAGCGGCTCAACACCGCTCTCGCCGTCGGAGTGGCACTTGACAGCGGCTCGAATCCGTATTGCAGGCTCGTCGAGTTTTCGGTCGAGGGCGACATTCTTAAAGGCAAGGTCGAAGTCGGGGCCGATACTGCCGGAAGGGAATTGGTAGGCACTATCGGAAAGAATGCCACCGTTGTTCTTCTCGGTGCGGCGGGATTGAACGATGATTTTTCAGAGGTCGGTAAAATAGGTGTCGCCTCGGACGGTTCATTCATGATGACCAAGCCGTCGAAGTGCAATTTTTTCAAATTGCGTATTGATGTTTCAACAGTGGTGGAATAAGCGAAGAAAGGATTTATAGATATGAAAATGAAAAAGATTTTAGTTGTCGCGTCGGCGTTCGCGTCATGTGTCGCATCTGCCGAATGGGTGACGGATATGGGGAGCGGCTGGCGGCTTACGGTCGGCAGCGGCATGACCTTCGGGGCGGACGGCAAACTCGGAGTAAAGCGTTCGGCGATGGCTGTCGGCCCTGTCGTCAATACGAGCGGCAGGAATGCCGCGCAGACCGAAGGGGATGCGGTTTCGCTCGGCGGCGGACGGACGGATTTCGGCAACGGTGCGTTTGTCGATCCGAATGACTCTGCGGGTGTGCCGGGGGAAACGTGGAACTGGCATGTTCCAGCCGGAAAGCTGGATGCCGGGGGTAAGATGCGCCTTGAACATGCGTATCAGGAGAAAACATCTTCGGTTTCTTATGATGGAGGCGTGGCTAAAGACGACCGTCCGATGTATGGAGCCGACTTTGCGATTGAGCGGGCGGTGTGGAAGGATGGGCGTTTCGGCGTTGATGTATCTGCCGGGTTTGCGTTTTTCCTCTGCAACAACTGGTTTAAGTCGTCTCACGGCGGCTGGACGCGCACCGACACGACGGTCGACGGAAAATACCTGACCGATGTGCAGTTCAATCCGGTGATTGTCGGCGATCCTTGGTCGCAGAATCCGGATGGATCGTACGGTGCCGGCTCTTTTGCGGGACCGGGCCCCGTGTTGGATCTGAACGCGGGTGATGTGGCGATTTCGCACGGTTGGGCGCAAGAGACGGTCAATACCGTAACAACGCGCGGCGGACCTTTTTCGATTCGCGGCGATCTGGATATCTATCAGTTCCAGTTTGCGCTCAAGCCTTATTACGAATTGACCTCTTGGTTCATGCTTCGCGGCACTTGGGGCGTCGGAGTTGATTATCGCGACTTTGACGTGCGCGTATCGGGGCTTGGATCGCAGAATGCCGATGATTGGAGCGTTTATATGCTCTGCGGTATCGGCGGAATGTTCCATTGGAACGACATCTGCCTCGGCTGTGATTTCTTGACAAAAGTCTTCGATGACGATCTTGATGTTGATGGACGCTATGTCAACGGTTCTATCGACTGCGGAGATTGGGCCTTTAAGGTTTATGTAGGATATAGTTTCTAAAGAGAATCGCTGCGTATAGATTCGGCATTGCGGTGGATATTGGCCTTGCTGCGTTGATTGCAGAGAATATAGGCTTTTGACAGATTCCACACACATTACAAGAATATGGTATAATTAAAGGCTAAATTTTGAACCAAATAAGGCTTAACGAAGAATGAATGACGGCAAAGTCGGTTCTGCTCGCGTCGAGATGAGCGTTGCAGGGCTTCAAGGCGATTATGCGCACCATCTCAGGTACACGTTCGCGAAGGACGAGATGACGGCAACGGCTCGCGACCGTTATCTTGCGTTTGCGCATGCGATTCGTGATCGCATCACGGAACGGTGGATGGACACCCAGGCGGAGTACCGCAAACAGAATTCCAAGTACGTATATTACCTTTCGCTTGAATTCCTCATCGGCCGTCTGCTCGGCAACAACGTCATAAACCTCAAAGCCGATCAGCTTTGCCGTGATGCGCTCC
>SUVZ01000456.1 GCA_015061765.1 Lentisphaerota bacterium | reverse complement strand
GTTTTCGGGGCGGCACTCTATCTCCACGGTCGGCGCGAACGCCGCGACCGCGTCAGGGTCGTCGGTGTCGACCTTCCTGACGAGCGCCTGCCACGTCATGATCCTGTAGAGCGCCCCGGAATCGACGTGGAGGAAGCCGAGCTTCCCGCCCACGATGCGCGACACGGAGCTCTTTCCCGCTCCGCTCGGCCCGTCTATCGCCACTACCCTTGCCATTGTTCAGATCCTCCCCGTTTCCTGCAGGAACATGATGACGGTGTAAACCCCAAACACGACGAGCCAGACCGCCGCCTCGCGCCGCGTGATCGCGCCCGGCCATCTTGGATGGCGCCTGTTTATGCCAAATACGAGAATCGACAGCGACAGCAGAGTCAGAAGCGGCAGATCGCGGGAAAGCACATACGGCGAAAACGATTTGACGGGCGCGATCACGCAGGCGAGGCCAACAACGGCGAGCATGTTGAAGAGGTTTGAGCCTATGATGTTGCCGAGCACGAATTCGTGCTCGCCGCGGCGTGCGGACGCGATGGCGCTCGCAAGCTCCGGGAGAGACGTTCCGGCCGCGACTATCGTAAGCCCTATGACGAGGTCCGACACGCCGAAGAATGTAGCGAGATCGACGGCGCCCCACACGAGGATGTGAGACGAGCCGACAAGGACCGAAAGCCCGACGACAAGCTTCGCGACTGCGACGACAATGGAACTGTCCTCCTCCTTCGCAGGCTCGATTGCCGCACGCTTCTTCTTCCGGCGGGACTTGTCTGAAACCTTCGTCTTCTGGTCGAACCAGCAGTACAGCGGGAGAAGAACGGCGAACACGGCGAGGAAGACCGCAGCGTCTGTGCGCGAACACGAGCCGTCGCGCAGGATGAACATCGAAAAGAGGCATATCACAGCAAGCCCCGGCCCTGCGACGAAGGTCACGGCCGGGCGCGTGACGAGCGGGAAGATCATCACTGCGACGCCGAGTATCACGGCGATGTTGAAGATGCAGCTCCCGTAGGCGTTGCCCAGGGAGAGGTTGGCATGCCCGGAGGACCCGCTCATCACGCTGACGCACAGCTCGGGCGCGCTCGTCCCGAAGCCGATGATCACCATTCCGATGATAAACGGGGAAATGCCAAGCGCCTTCGCCACCTTCGCCGCCCCGTCGACGAAGGCGTCGCTCGACCACGCGAGCGCGGCAAGCCCGCCAATGATCATCACGAGCGACAGCCAAAATGGAATATCGGAGTACATCGTGCTTATTATACCAAAAAAACGCAGGCCCCATGCGCCACTCCGCGATTTACTGCGATAGCTCGCCTTCCAACGTGCGGCTTTGTTTCGGGCAACCGTGCTCGCCCTTTGAGGCGGGCGCCTTGCCCGTCCTTCGACCCGCTCGCCGCGCAGTAAAGTCCCGGCACAACCTCGACATTCAGCGTCACACCGCCGTCGCAACATCCGTCTCGGACAGCAACCGCTTGAGAAGAAATGCCGTCCATTGCGGAAGCGTCAATATCCCGTTTGAGAATCCGACATTTCCGTCGGCAAGTTTTATCCCCCAGCTGATGTCAGGATAGTGTTCACTGGCGATGAGCGTACGTAGCGACTTGGCCTTGGCGGAGCCTGCCTTGACCTCGACCGGCACGAGAAGCTCCGCGTCGCGCAGAAAGAAATCCATTTCAAGGGTTGAATCATCCCGCTTGTAGTACACCAGCGGCGCTCCACTTTTGGCAAGCGCCTCTCCTGCAATGTTCTCGAAAAGACCACCCTTGTACGTGCCGAGGTTGCGATTCGCACGGAAATCGCGCTGAGATTCCTCGTCAAGCTGTCCGAGAAGAAGCCCGCTGTCCGCGAGGTATATTTTGAACTTGTCGTCGCACTGGTTGCCGCCGATGGGCAGTTCGGGGAAACTCATCGCGCGGCAGACACTTATCACCCCGGCGTCCTGCAGCCACTCCACGCATCCGCGATAATCCCTGAAGCGCGCGTCTTTCGCCACCTTGGATATCTGAAACTTCTTGTTTTCCTTTGCAAGCTGCTGAGCAACATGGTCAAGCACATTGAGTATTCGCGTCTGATCGACGCCATCGGCATACTTTCGTACATCGTCGCGATACGACTGGAAAAGTTCGCGCTGAAGCGCGGAAGAACCTTCGAACGTACCCCGCGCGAAATAATTGCGAAGAATCTCCGGCATCCCTCCCAAAGCGCAGTAATCAAGGAACCGCCGCTTCATGAGTTCCAAGGTCATTTCGTCAAATGGGCGTCGTTCAGACATACGGGCAAGAAGACCGTCTATGAAATCTTCCTTGTATCCGCATGCCCAAAGAAACTCCTCGAAATCCATCGAGGCCATATCGTAGTCGGTTTTAAACCCAACTGGGATGCTGGCAATCTGCTTGTAATGCACACCAAGCATTGATCCGCTGGCGATGATATCATACCGCCCGTCGACCTTGAAATCCTTAAAGGATGTCGCAATATCTGGAAACTCCTGTATCTCGTCGAAAAAAAGAAGTGTGTGATCGGGAATGAACCTAAGGGTTGGATCCAGCGCCGACATGCGCTTGATGACATTTTCTGCTTTATAGCCATCTGCGGTAATCTGCTTATATTCCGGCTGAAAAACGAAGTTGATTTCGATTACATTCTCATAATTGGCATTGGCGAAATGCCGGATGGACTCGGTTTTCCCTACCTGTCGAGCACCCTTGACAAGGAGCGGCTTATGACCAGGGTCGCTCTTCCACAGAGCCAGCCAATCGTCAAATTTACGGCGCAAATATAGAGTTTCTTTTCCCATTGTGCGTTTATAATATCATATTTGACCGTACCTCGCAAGGCACAAGCCCGAAAAAATGAGCGAATGAAATCTCAATCACCCCGAAAAAATGAGCGAAACGGAATGCTTCAACCACGAAAAATGAGCCAATCGCCTCTACTCCGCCGCAATCGGCGCATCGCTCACCCAGACCTTGTAGAAGCCCTGCGCGCCCTCCTGCTTCGGCGCGACAACCGCATCGCCCGCCTTCGCCGGCTCCGCTGCGCCTGGCCGCTTCAGCGCCTCAATCGTCGCCGCTGAACCCGCCACATAGTAAAGCCCCGGCACAACCTCGACATTCAGCGTCACATTCCCGTCGCCATTGTCAGTCCACGCTTGGTAGGGCGCGACCTCCGAGCGCGCCGTCTCATACGGCTCCTTCAAAACCACCGTCGCCGTCGTTCCCTCGACCGCAACCTTGAACCCTGCCGTAACATCAACACCACCGACAAAGACCTTCACGTCCTCTGCCGTCGTTCCCACCGCGACTGTAGCCGTCCGAGTCTTCCCGTCCGCAGCGGTCTCAAACTCAACCGCCGCACCGTTAACTTCAACGGACACTCCTGCCGCTGCCCCGCTCGGCGTCCATGTGACACCATCCACCCACGCACAATCCTCGCCGTCAAAGTCGCTTTCGTCCTTGTGATAGACCAGTCGAACCTTGTGCTCGCCAGTGCCCGACAACTCTATCGTTCTTTCGGT
>SUVZ01000455.1 GCA_015061765.1 Lentisphaerota bacterium | reverse complement strand
CCGTCACAGGCACTGAAAGCTTCATAATACCGCTTGCCGATAGCGCTGCAAGCCGTCCTGAAGCGCAATGTCTCATCGTCACGAATCGAGCAGAGCGCGACATCGAGACCTGCACGAAGTTCTTCCCTCGCCGAGCGCAATTCATCAGCCAAGCGCGTCAACCCGGCCCGCACAACCTTCAGTTCCGCCTCATCCTTATCGGAAAGTGACATCTTGAATTCAAGTTCTCTGATCCTGTCCGAAATGATCTTCTTCAGCGACATGGCTATTTTCGAGACACGGTTCTTCCCTGATGCCGCTTCTGCGAACCCGCAGAGCATCTCGCGTATGCCCTCCGGCGTATTGACCGCGTTTCCCGTGATTTCCTTGTCATAGCACACCATACGGACAGGAATGTCGCTTCGCCCGATTTCGGCAAGTTGGCCGTTGATTGTTTCCAAAATCTTCTCCCGACCTTCCTCCGACAGCGAATCTGTTTCCGGACGGTAAGAAACCACAACCATCACATGCCCGAGGCCGCAGGAAAAAACACTCTGCCGGAGGAAATTGAGTTCCACCGCGGAAAGCGCCCTGGCAGATACCACCATAACCGCCGCATCGGAATCGGGAATGGTCCTGTACGTTGTCGCTCTGAGAAGTTCACGGTTGGGATCGTCTATTCCGGCCGTATCGATAAGCGTAAAATGCTTTAACGACTCGCAGGGCCACTCAAGCCTGACATTCTTCACATTTGCCGCCAGTTCAATCCGGGCCGTTTCATCGTCTGCGCCGGTAAACGACTGAATATCCTCCGCATTTGGATTTTCTATGATCTTGGTCGGCGCGTCGTCTTTGTAGTCGATGACAAGGCGCGGCGTCGCACCGAATGCAATCTCCGTTGAGATGGCCGTAGTGCAAAGACCGTTACCTTCTTTGAGCAAAAGCGACTGATTCAAAAACGCTTCGTTGATCAGATGGCTTTTGCCTGTCTGGAATTTGCCGACAACCGCGACCTTGTACACGGGATTTTCAAGTTCTTCAATCGCAAGTTCCACATCCCTCGGAATTTCCATCCCAAGTTTCGACATTTCACCCGCCACCGCCTTCAGATTTTCTTTTTGTCTGTTCATGATTGGTATCCTTTCATACTTCCATAAAGGACTGACCAACACCAATATGACAAACATTCTTCAAAACTTTTCCAACGGCGAATTCTGGATTGTTGACGCAATCCGTCAACCATTCCCGCAAAGGCTCACTCGAAAGGCGGATATGGTCACCCTCCACCATCACATATCCGTGAAGGCTTCGGATAACCTTGCCGATATTTTCATCATCCCCGCAAAATGCGCTCATGGCTTCAGAAACATTTACATTTCCGTCTCTGCAAAGCACTGCCAGCAACCCTCTCACAGATTTATACTCTTCTGCCGTCCGAAACCTCGCCTTGAATGCATCGTAAAAGGCGGCGCACAAATCCGACGGCAGCTGCTCCTTGAGCCTGTCGAACGAATACCGTCCCTCCGCAACACCGTTCAAGACATGATACGCATAGATGAACGACGGATCTTTTTCGCAGATCGCGGACTTCGCATCCTCTCTTGAAATCTTGGCATCAAACAACGCTTTGCTTACGCGGGCATCGCGAAGAAGCCATAAATCTATGTAAGCGCGCAAATCGGTATAACAGCCTTCGTTGATCTCCTTATCTTCCCCGTTAAGGTCGATTACATCACTTGAAAGCGCCGTCAAACGCAATTCATCCTGAGGAATGCGCCGCGAAGAGACGACAACCGATACACCCTTCGGCAAGAACTTATGGACTTTCCCAAGAACATCAAGTATCATACCGCTGCGATCTTCATCGAGCCCGTCAACGAGAATCACGAATTTCCGGCCGCGATAAAGACCGTTTATCCTTTCAAGCGGCGCGATTACAAATTGCTTGAACGCCGCGACGAGACTATTGACATCATCAACTTTTATTTCACCTATGTCTTCGGCAGCGAGGTCGTAGAGCTCTCCGAATGACACAGTCAATGCGTATGCGAGCGACTTTATAAACTCGATACCTTGACGCTCTTTGCTTGCCCGACAGATATACGGAAGAACAACCCAGCCCCATTTCTTCATTTCTGCAGCCAGAAGTCCGGCAAGGACACTCTTACCCATCCCGGGCTTACCGAAAAGCGTGACAAACCGCATCTTCGACGTCGCCTTATCCGGATTGGCCTTCGCACGGATATTTGCGATTAACTTTCTTCTTTTCTCCAAATATTCATCATCCATCGGCAAACGAAACTCAGCAGGCTCCTCAGGTCGCAACACCTCCAGATGACTGTATGCTATTTCATGCGTCGCTCCGGGCAATGTCCTTGCTTGGACTTCCTTAAGCCGTACACTCACATCGCATTTATCTTTTTTCTGCCCGGGAGAAACAAATAATTCATCTGCCCCGTACGACTTGACCACCATCACCTTTTCACGAAGCCCTCCGACCGGCTGAGGTAAAGAATTTGCAAAATCCCAGGCAATGGACGAATAATTCCACCGTGGATATGCAAAGCGGTTTTTCGCATATTCGAGAGCGACCGACAAGGCAAGCGCCGCGGATGACACCGATGCCATGTCAAACCCGAACACTTCCTTGGAATTCAAATTCACCCGCTCGGCAAAAAACTGCCGCGAGGGAACTATCTGCCAACCGTCCACTCCAAGTGAAGCACAAACCTGCTGGGCAAGAGCCTTAAGATTATCCGGGAGTTCTCCGTATCGCGTTACGTTATCATGACAGGTTTTTATCCATTCAACCGGAAGCATGAACCCGTTCGGATTGATCGGAGAGTTCTCATCAACATTAATATCACCCTTGAAAAGAATCCATGCCTCATTGGCAACTCGCTTAAGTAAGGGCTTGGGAATATCAGGGAACCCAAATCGTTTAAAAACATCAGCGCCAAACGCGCACTCATTTGCAAGAAGAAAGGCAAGCACCGGACCAAAATCATTCATCATTTCAGCGGCGTACTCGACACGATTAGAAGCTGTCACTTTTCGTAAAATCCATTTCCGTATCTTATCGCCCGTAAGCTCATACCTCTCTACATCTCCCGACACGACCGGAAAAGCTTTTGCGCAAACACCGTCATCCCACTCAAATGAAATCTCCGGATTCCTCGCGCCTTGACTGAATTCAGCGCAGCTTATTTCAAAATCTCCCGATGCGCGGAAGGCTCGCTCTTTACCGCAAAAGACAAGACGGCCGTTCGGGATATTTCCTTCCCCGTCACAGATTGAACAGCGGATGAGAGTATCCTTCTCGGCAAGAAACGGGAAACGCACTTTAAGAGTAAACTTGCGCCTCATATCGGAAGTGTGCCCTTCAAACTCCATAAGAGAGCGGGACGAGGCGATATCACCGATCTCCTTTTTCTCGCAGACGCCATCGGCACGGAAAAGTCCTTGAATCTCATTTCTGTCCTGTTCTTCCACAGATTGAACGGCAAGCGACCCCATTTTCACGAGGTTACGCTTGAAAT
>SUVZ01000454.1 GCA_015061765.1 Lentisphaerota bacterium | reverse complement strand
CATTCCGCGACAATCTCGTCGGCAAGCACGTCAAAATCGACCGGTCCCTCCTTGCCGCTGAGCGTCCATCCCCAGGAGAAGCCCCAATACACTTCCACACCCCAGGAGTGAGCACATTCGACAACATCCTTGGCGTTCACCACGAGCTGGTCATCCCAAAGAATAGCCCTGTTGAAACGGGCGCGGGCAAGTGCGCGTAACGTTTCGTTGTAGTCGTCAATCACGTGTCCCCACGAGAATATGCTGCGGATTTTTGTCTGCGCAGCAGTGGAATAGCTGCTCGAGGGGATTTTATCCGCACGGAAGAACGTTCCGGCATATCGGGCGGCAGGTCCGCACATGCCACGCTCAAGTGAAGGAGCTATCAAATCGAGAAAATGGAATGTTGCGTACAGTGTCTCAGCTGGGCCATCGCCGGCGATTGCAACGATATTGCGACCTTTTTCGTGAAGTGTGCGGATGAAATACCCGTCCTTGGGGACATCCCCTTCCTTCACGTATTTCGCCAGCAACGGGTTTGAAGCGACCTCACCCACGACAATCATATCGCGCTTGCCCTTAACGGCAGGACCTCCAACTTTCTCCAATGGAAGCACAAGCGATGTGGAATGGCACTTTTCGCGGAGGAAATATGGTCCCAACCGCTGCGTAAGCGTCTCAAGAACGCGACCGTGCGGCCCCTCCACAGACGAATACACAACCTTCCATGTGCCTCCGCGCATTTCCGACGGCTTAACGCCGTCGAAAACCAAAGCCGCCTCACTCACCTGGTCGGCCTCGTTCGCCGTAGCACGAAGAAACGGTGCGATGGCTCCACCTATAACAAATGCCGAAATGGCGTATTTAACGACTCTCATAAATTTCCTTTTCATTTTACCCGCAGATGATACCATAATTTCTTCGCTTTAACTTACTCAAGCGGAGCGTTGGATTTTAGCTTTTCGTATCCAAGGGCAGTAAACTCATCCATCTCCTCGTCGGCATAGCGTTTCCCCTGCTCCTTGCCGAAATGGAGCTCTTTCGGAACATCGGGATGCGCACATACCGGAACCGGAGTATGCGCCAAAAAGCTGATCGGCGGAATATGAATGGCCTTGCTGTTTTCGTATTCTTCAACCATCTTGATCGAACCGCTCTGCTCATACTTCATCTTGGCGGGGTCTTTGTTCCAAAGCCAGAATTCCCCCTTTTTCCAATACGCGCCCCATGCTGTGACAAGCATTGATTTATTGGCAATTCGAAATTCTATGAGCGCATTCTTGTCGGCATCGGTATCAGTATCGTGTGCGTGTTTGGTTACAATATAATGGCTCGCATTAACCTTCAGAGCATCAAACATCTCCTTTGCGGCGCCTGAAAGTGTGGACGCATCGAATTTCTCTAAAAGAGCCAAGTCAACCTCAAGCTCTGACAGGGAATGGAATGTGTGGTAATGACGGCTGAAATGGCTGTCGTCAAGATAACCATCCCCATCAGACCGGCGCTGTTCAAGCAACGCTGCGAAGGCTCGGTCGCAACGTTCGCACACCTGCGCATAGTACGCCTTTGCGGTTTCAGCCGCAGCACCTTCTCTTTCGTGGAAGCGGGGAGACGGTCTTTAAGCCAATCCACCGCATACGCAAGCACATTGCACCTTTCCGCCACTCCGAGATCTATTCTCGGCGCCGTTTCAGAAAACGTTGAAAGCGATCGGTCATGGGACGGCTCCGTCCATGCACATTCCAC
The DNA here is from genome assembly GCA_015061765.1 of Lentisphaerota bacterium. Next base: position 1,793 of record SUVZ01000454.1, on the reverse strand, counting down.
AGACATGAGTTCAAGATACTGTGTTATCTTTTTGAGGAACCGTCCCTTGTTTTCGATACATTCCGCGAGAACAAGCGTGCTGAGATTGCGCATTCTCTTCCAGAACGGCTCACGCCATCTTCAAGAATCCCCATCCTTGATGTAGTCGGTTGTAAAAAACTCCAAATACCACACAGGCGGCATATCCGGCACATCCTGACTTGACAAACTCGCCGCTTGTGCAATAATCTGCTTTCCTTCAGGCGAGCCGCGATAGCGGTTCCATGTTTTTCTGTCTGTTATGCGCGCACCTGCCGCAGACGGCTCCTCTGACAACCATCCGGCGATCTCGGCAATACGGGATTCATTGGGAGCAGGATACGACTGTCCGTATGCAATTTCCGCCGTTATCACGGCAATCAACAAAATACTTTTCATTTGAACACCTCTTCTGCTGCGGCGGCAAGCTTGCTCATCACGGCTCTGTAACTTTCACTATTGCGCCCCAATGCCGGACGCATTTCGTGCAAAGGGCTGTCGTAAACAGCCAGCATCGCGGCACGATCCAGACCTTCTCCATTCTCAGCGAGATTTCTCCACCACGGACGGTAGATATGCGCAAACGCCTCATAATGATGGGACGCACAATATCCGTTCACGGCATTACCAAAAAGCGTCCTGCCGAAACCTGGATAGCGGATACGCTCAATCGCATTGAGACGAACCATGGATTCGGCCACGGAATAGTCAGTGTGCAGAGCGAGAAGAGCCGTAAATCCGTCCACAAGCGCGGCGATTTTCCTGGCGTTAACCTTGGGATTACCCATGAGAGAAAGGATAAGCCGATCGGCGGCTGTGCGGGCAAGGTCTATCGCATCGCGCCGGACGAACTCACCTTCCCATTCCACTTCGGCGAGCGCCTTGAGGATTGAGGGGACAGCAGCAAGCGTTTCCAGCGGAACGGACTTTACCGTCAATCCCTCCATCGTCTTCGGATTCAGGCAGAACCGGAGCGATGCGCGTCCACAATTGTCACGCCAAGTGTCGAAACAGTTTGTGGAAACCGGCACGACAGCCTTCCATATTTTCCGCATCCTCTCAGCCTGTTCGCCGTATCGCCCCTTGCACATGTCCGCAAGCACGGCATCGACATCATCCTGCCGCCCATCCCACACGTTTGCTGTGAAATAGTTGATGCACAGCTGGTCAACATGCGAAGATTCCGGCCAGAAGATAAAACCCTTGCACATCGGATCGTTGACGGCGATGCGCTGCCGCTCGACTATGCGAGAGTAGTCCGCACGCACATCAAGCCCCTGCACAAGCTTTGCCCATAGAATTCCTCATGAGATAACCAAGGCATCTTCCTTGCGCGAAACTCTCATGCATCTTCTTCTTGAAAATCAAATGTCCCACTCGTCGCACGCGTCTCACACGTCCCACCCACAAGCAGAAGGCAAAGCGCGAAGCACCCACCACCTCAACCAACAACACCAAACCAAGAAAGGAAACAAAACATGAAACTGAAAGTAAACTGGAAAGAGCTGATGAAGCAGCTTTGGGCGGCAGTTCGCCCCGTACTGCTCGGCGCGATAGGCGGCGGCATTGTGAGCATTGCGAGCGGATGCTCTTCGCTGACGCCAAGCGACAAGACGCAGACGATGGGCGTGTATGCCTTCGGCATTCCCGGCATCGCCATGATCACGCAGTCGCACCAGACCGCCGACAACGCCGGCAGCGACACGAACGCCGCCGCGCAGTCGAACCCGGTGGAGGTGAGCGGGAAGTAAAGGATGAGTGGTAAAGAGATGGGT
>SUVZ01000021.1 GCA_015061765.1 Lentisphaerota bacterium | reverse complement strand
CGATCCGGAGGTGAATATGGCCGGTACCATCGCGAAATTCGCGGAGTCTGGAGCCCGAGTGCGGATGGTTTCCGTTTCCTGCGGAGACAAGGGGCATCGCGTTCTGCCGCCGAAGGAGCTGGCTGAGCGTCGTTACGGCGAGACTCAGGCGTCCGCAAGAACCCTCGGCGCGGAAAGGTACGTCGTCCTTGACGGACATGACTGCGAACTCGAGGCGACGATGGAGATGAAGCTGAAGGTCACGAAGATCATACGCGAGTTCGCGCCGCATATCATATTCACCCACAGGACCTGCGACTACCATGCCGATCACCGGGCCGTAGGGCAGATTCTGATGGACATCACGTATTTTCTCGGGGTGCCGTACTGGTGCCCAGAGGCGCCTGTGCCGGACGTGATGCCCGCCGTGTTCTTCATGCGCGACAAATTCACTGTTCCGCGTGAGATCCGCCCTGATGTCGTCGTGGACGTCACTGATGTGCAGGATCAGGCCGCGGACGCCCTCTGCTGCCATGCGTCGCAGTTCTTCGAGTGGCTGCCGCCCGAGCTTCCCGGCGCAGCGGAGGAGAATCCGGGTGTCGACGGTTCGGTCGAGGATAAGCGTGCGTTCGTGAAGAAATACTGGTTTGTCCGCAAGGAAATGGACGCCAGGCGCTTCGGGCTGTCGGTTCGGTATCCAGAGGTCTTTGAGCTGTCGGAATACGGAAAACAGCTATCTTCGAATGAGATCAAGGCCATGTTCCCTGAATGCGCAATCGTGCGTGAGCGTGAATCCTCAGGAATGCGGTGACGGAAAGGATATGACAACATGGGACTTTTCGAATTTCTGATGCTGTGCTGCTTTGGCTTTTCATGGCCGTTTTCTATCGCGAAGTCGCTGAGGTCGAAATCGGCCAAGGGGAAAAGCCTCGGATTCATGCTTCTCATTGAGGCGGGCTACGTGTTCGGGATAATCCACAAAGTGTTCTTTGCCTACAATTGGGTGATATGGGCGTATGTCGCGCTCTTTCTGCTTGTTGGTTTCGACATAACGCTTTACTTCCGCAATGCCGCCCTTGACCGCAAAAGGGAAGCCGCCGCCTCCGGCGTAGCGGAGTGAACGTATTCACGTGAAGAGACCGCTAAACAACTTTTACAAGAAAGGAATACATCATGTTCAATCAGATTTCATGTGACAGAAGGTCGTTTCTCGCCGGTGCATTCGCCGCATCATTCATGGGCGGCTGCCGCTCCCTGGGAGGCCGTAACATGCCGCCGCGCCGCATCGGAGCGAACAGCAAGGTCAATGTCGGCATAATCGGCTGCGGCCTGATCGCCAAAGGCACGAATGTGCCGGGCTTTCTCAAGGATCCGCGTTGCCGCGTGACCGTCGCATGCGATATCGTGAAAATCGCACCCGGATACTTCTACGGCAAAAAGCCCAAGAACGCATCGAAGTCGGATGTGTTTGAAGGTGACGTCAAGTACGATGCCTCTGTACCTCGCGACGTCTGCGGGTCGACGATCATCAAGAATCAGATCGACAGACATTACGGCGACACGTCCTGCCGCGAAGTGTTCGATTGGCGCGAGGTGGTGAACGATCCCACGATGGACGCCGTCTGCATCTGCACCCCGGATCACTGGCACGCGATCATCGCCATCGCCGCGATGCGCGCGGGTAAGCACGTTTTCTGCCAGAAGCCGATGTCCCTGTCCATCGCCGAGGGCAAGGCCATGGCGGCTGTCGCCAAGGAGACCGGTGTCACGTTCCAGACCGGCAATCAGGGCCGCAGCAATCCCGACTACATCTTTGCGGAAATGCTCGCCCTCAATGGATACGGCGGCAAGATCACGGGCGGACTCGTCTCCATTCCCGGCGGCGACCACTGGGTCGGACACGGCCGCAGTGAGGCGCGCGCCCCGTTGCCGAAATGGATGAGCCCTGAAGCATGGGAGATGTGGCAGGGTCCGGCGCAGCACTGGGAGAACAACGCGTTCATCCCCTCCATCCACGAGCCTACCTGCTGGCGCTTCAACAAACGCTACGGCAACGGAATGGTCGCGGACTTCGGAGCGCACGAGTTTGACGAGATACAGCGCGGTCTTGGCACCGACCTGACAGGCCCCGTGCGCGTGGAGAACGTCAAGAGCGATCTTGCCCCCGAGGAACAGTGCAAGGTGTTCTCTTGGGCGAACAAGTTCTCGTTCGATTTCGTCTATGCGGACGGCACCCGCATCAACGTCATCCAGATCGATAAGGAGAAAGGCATTCCCCGGCAGACGGTGTGGCATACGGAGAAGGGCGATATCGGCGTCAGGGCCAGAAAGGTCATCGTGCCCGATTGCCTCAAGAAGTTCACCTGGAACGACTTCAAGAAAAGCGACACGTTCATCTACAAGCCGCAGAACGACCACTGGCATGAAGCGGACTTCATCGACGGCATCCTGCAGCAGCGTCAGTGCTGCTCGCCCTGCGAGGTCGGCCACCGCACGATCTCCATGTCCCACATGGCCAACGCCTGCATCCGCCTGAGGATCGACGGCATCGGCTGGGATCCGGAGAAGGAGGTGTTCACCGGCCCTCATGCCGCCGAAGCGATGGCGAAGTGCTATTCCACCGAATACCACAACGGTTGGAAACTTGACGTCTGATACGCCGTTAAGGTGCGATGAAAGGATTTGCGGCATGAGGATTCTGCGCATAAAAGAGGCGATACTCGCGGCGGCAGTGGCAGTTTCCGGCTTTCAGACGCTTGAATCGTCTGTCAAATGGGACAGCCGACTCCCGGACCCGGCGACGCTGAAGATAAACGCAGGGCGAAAGATAAAGTTCGCCAATCCTCTGCCGCGCAGGTTTTGCGGCGACATCCGTTGCGGAACATTGAATAATATCGAGTTGTCGCTGCCGGGGGTGCTGACGGCATCTGACAGCCGCCTCGGCATGTTTCTGCACAAGATGCGCGAGACGATAATGGCGAATCGCCGTCTGCTTTTTGTGGACGGCAAGGTGCTGGTCTGCAACCACAACTGGATTCGCGACCATGTGCAGATAATGAAGGGGTGGAAGCACTGGGAATACGAGCCGCTTTCGTTTCTGCAATACATAATCGACACCCAGCGCGGAGACGGACAGTATTTCGAGCTTGTAAAGCAGATGGACGACTTCCACTGGGACAAGGTCGGGCCTGAATCGCATCGTCTTTTCCCGGAGGACAACATGTCTCTCGCAAGGCTTGAGCTTGAGGCTGACGTCGAGTATCTCGTCGTAGAGGGTGCATGGCAGTACTACCGCATGACCGGCGACGACAAGTGGCTTGCGTCGGTCCTGCCCGCTCTGGAGAAGGGCATCAACTACCAGACGAGCGATCCGCTGCGCTGGGAGCCGTCGGTCGGGTTGTGCATCCGTCCCTATACCATCGACACATGGGACTTCACTTACGACCTTGCAAGCGGAAAAGACCGCCGCGTAGCCGGGAAACCGCTTTGCGCCATGCATGGAGACAACACGGGCGTCTATCAGGCGATGAAGCAGCTTGCGTGGATGAACCGCCGTCTCGGAAACGGGGCGAAGTCCTCAGAATGGGAATCCCGCGCCGCGATTTTACGCCAGAACATCATGAAACACCTTTGGAACGGACGTTTCTTCGTCCATCAGTTTCCCGTGCGCGGCGCAAAGCCTTTTGACGGAAACGAGGCAGACCGACTTTCGCTTTCCGACGCTTACGCGCTCAATCGCGGTATCCTGACGGGGGACGAATGCCGTGCCGTCATAGACGCATTCATCGAACGCCGAAGAACGGCGGGGACGTTCTCCGAATTCTTCACGATAGATCCTGCATATGAGCCTGCGTTCGCCAGATTCAAGCCCGGCGAATACCTGAACGGGGCGATTTCGCCGTTCACGGCAGGCGAACTCGCTAAGGGCGCGTTCGCGAACGGACGCGAGGAATACGGCTGGAGCGTAATTACGCGCTGGATGGATAAGGTTGAGAAGGACAAGGCGTTGTACTTCCTCTACAACCGCAAGACCGGCGAATCCATGTCATCGGGGGCCGGACCGAGTGCATGGGGCGCTGCGGCGCTCATGGATGCGGTGGAAGAGGGGCTTGCCGGAATCTCAGATGCCGGGACGGGCTACGGCGAGATTGCGTTTTCGCCGCGCTGGCCTGTCACGCCGTACCGTGAACTGCGTTATGTCACCGGCTATGAACTGACAAAGAAGTATGTGGATGTCCGCCATGTGCAGACCGGTGCGGGATTCCGCTACCATCTGCGCAGTCCCGCGAAGAAGGTGTCTGCGCATATGCTCGTGCCGAAAGGCAAGTTTCCGGTGACGCTGCTGGTCGACGGCAAGGTGACTCCGTTCAAGGTTTCGACCGTGGACGAATCCAGATACGTCGATGCCGTCGCATTCCCGACAGGCGGCGTTGTCGATTTCGAGGTTTTGTATTGAAGTAATGAAGGAGCAAAACATGACAAAGAGAGAATCAATCCTTAAAATCCGGATGGTCATCGCAATGGCGCTGACAGCAGCTTTCTTCAGCGGTGGCTGCAGATCATCTTTTCTCTTCTGCGATACAGATGCGGAAGGGTTCCGCTACATGGATGGCTCCCGTATCGACAGCGATGTGCCGGGCGATTTCTATGTGATCCGCTACGAGTATCCCTCTGCGGAGAATCTGACCGGCATCCGCAAGGCTCTCGGCGGAAACTGGATTTTCACCGAGGTTCGCCAGCTGAAGGATTCCGTCACAGTGGTAACGGACGGCGTCATGACAGCTCCGAACCGCCGTCACCCCGGCATAAACTGGCGCAAGTGGCTGCGTTCGGGCGCCAGGAACGTGCGCATGAAGTTTGTGGACGAAAATTATTCTGTTGCAAAGGATGGGAAGGAGAATGCTCCTGACGGATTCGTTTCGATCTTCAACGGCAAAAATCTTGATGGATGGCGCGGATGTCTGAGAGAGGAGAATTTCCATCTCCCGGCCGTGCGACGCGCAATGATGCCGGAGAAATTCCGGAAGCTTCAGGCCAGGGCCGACGAAGCGATGCGCAGACACTGGCACGTCCGTGACGGCGCACTTTTCTTTGACGGACTTCCGGGCGGCTACTCGATCGCGGCGGAAAAGGACTACGGAAACGTTGAGGTCATCGCCGATTGGCGTCTTCTGCGCGTCTATGGGGATTCCGGCTTCTATATGCGCGGTGTGCCTCAGATTCAGATTTGGGATCCGTCCATGTGGAACGGACTCGGCTCCGGCGGCATCTGGAACAACTCCACGGCCCTGTTCTCCGCTTCCTCGCGTCAGGACCGCCCGATCGGCGATTGGAACCGCTGCCGTATGCGTATAATCGGTGACCGCATTACGGTGTGGCTGAACGGGGTCAAGGTTGTGGACAATGTCGAATACCAGAACCGTCGTGACGTAGGCAAGCCGATTCCGCTTATTGACCGCTTTGAACTGCAGTGCCATGGCGATCCGGTTGAGTTCAGAAACATCTTCGTGAAGGAGCTGCCGGAGGATCCTGCGGATATTCCGTGTCCGGCATCGGCCGAACGCGCCGCAAGCATCGATCTGCTGAAGGACGGAATGTCCGGATGGGAGGCGGCGGACCCTAAAGCCCGCATGGGTTGGAAGTTCAAGGATGGAATTCTTTCGAACGATACCGGTATCGATCCCGCCAAGACCTGCCGCGGAGGCGCCGGAACGACAAGCCTCAAGACGAAGCGTGCGGATTTCTTCGATTTCGATCTCTCCTACGACGTGCTCGTTCCTGAAAAGTGCAATTCGGGAGTCTATCTGCGCGGACGCTACGAAATCCAGGTTGTAGACTCCTACGGACGCGGCAAGACGGACAGTCACTTCATGGGAGCGCTCTACGACCTCATCGAGCCGTCGGTCTCGGCCGAGAAAAAAGCGGGAGAATGGCAGCATGTGGATATAACCCTCTACAAGCGGCATCTCACGGTTACGCTCAACGGAGTGAAGATCATCGACAACAAGCCGATTCCCGGCGTGACGCCCGGCGCGATAGACGGCAGCGAATTCGTCCCCGGTCCGATACTTCTTCAGGGCGACCATTCGAACGCCTCGTTCAGGAACATGATCCTCACGCCGATCGTGAAGTGATCTGAATGCCAAGCGGTTCAAGATCTGGTTTGATTATGAAGAAACTGTCACGACATTTGATTTTCACGGCATCGCTTTTTTCGATTGCTTCCGATGCCGCAGTGCTGCCGGCTTCGCCTTTTGCCGACAACATGGTGCTGCAGCGCGGAATGCGCGTGCCGGTATGGGGGACGGCTCAGCCGGGAGAGGTTGTGACCGTTTCGTTTGCAGGCCAGACCAAGCGCTGCTCCGCCGACACAAACGGATGCTGGAGCGTCTGCCTTGATCCGATGGAAGCGAGCTGGGAGCCGCGTGTTCTTGTCGTAGGCGAGCGAAAGATATCGAATGTTCTTGTCGGCGAGGTTTGGTTCGCCTCAGGACAGAGCAATATGGAGACCCCTATCCTCAGCGGAAACTCCCGCTACCGTGACGGCTGGGGACGGACAATGACAGCGCTTGCCCGTCGCAGCGCCATCCGTTTCTACACATCGCCGCATTGCAGCATGAAAACTCCAAACCTGCGGCAGAACATAGTCTGGCGCGATTTCTCCGCCAAGACATTCAGTGATCAAGGTGCACGCGTACCGGTTTCTCTATGGACGAAAGGGCTGGTCTCCGCGGTCGGATTCTACTACGCCCTTGCATTGCATGATGCCATTGACGTTCCGGTCGGGCTTGTGGATGTAAGTTGGGGCGGTTCGCGCATTGAACCATGGATTGCGCCTGACGGTGGAATGTGGAATGGCATGGTTGCGGCGTTCGCTCCAATGGCTTGCCGAGGGTTCATATGGTATCAGGGCTGTGCAAACAGAAAAGACGGCGCAGGTTACGCGAAAAAGATGCATTCTCTGTACGACAGTTGGGCAAAGGCGTTCCGCAATCCTGACCTGAAAATGTACTTTGTGCAGCTTGCCCCGTTCAAACGGAGCTGGTATGACCTGCAACTCGCACAGGCGCGATTTGCCGCCGAGGAGAGGAATGCCGGAATGGTGGTCACCTGTGACCTTGGAAACCCGCATGACATCCATCCTAACGACAAGGAACCCGTCGCGCGCCGGCTAGTCCTCCATGCATTGAAGGATGTCTATGGTTTCGACGATGTGATTGCCGATTCTCCCGTGCTGAAGTCGTTTAGGGTTGATGAAAAGGGGCGTTTTGTGCTGGATTTCAAAGATGCTACATCCTGGTATGGCTATGTGCCAGACAATACCGCCCCTGGCGGATTTGAAATCGCTGGCGACGACGGAGAGTTTCATCCCGCATATGTGGCAAACACCCTCATTGAAAAAGGGCGAAAAGGCAAGATGTACGAAGGACGGGAATTGATTGTGGCAAGCGACAAGGTAAAAACGCCGAAGCGTCTGCGATATCTCTACAGCAAGCCATGGATCGGATCGCTCTATTCCGAGGATTCAGGACTGCCGTTGGGACCATTTGAGGTAAATGTGGAACCCTGCCGCAGCGGAGATGCGTGCTCTGATCGGCGGTAAATCACGGCAACAGATGGTTTTATGAAAAGGAGTATTAAATGAACAAAAAGGTAATGGCGACGCGCCGCTATGCGAGATTCCTGCTTGCCGCATTTGCGGCATCGGGGGTGTTTTGCGTCTGCGCCGAGAAACCACAGGTTTCCCGTGAGACCGGGCCGGGGATTTTCTGCGATGTCGTGTACGATAAGCCGGACTGCACGCCGATCGTGTTTGGCGCATGGAGCCGGGCGGAGGGTGTCAAATGCGAAGACTACTGCATGAAAGCCGATATCTGGTACGGAAACAAGCCCCTCATGTTCGGCAAGAGCGCGGAATTCCGCCAGGGTACGCATGGCTGGGAAAAGGCGACGGCTGTTTATGTCCCGAAAAAACCTGTCAGGAGAATCAGGTTGACATATCTTTGCCGCAAGGGGAAGGGCAAGGCGTTTTTCCGCGACGGGTTCCTTGAGCGGAGGAGGGGCACAGGCGAGGTGTTCTCCGTGTCTGTAGCCAATCGCACGATGCGTCCGTTTGCCGAAGAGAACGTAATCTCAGCCGACGTGCTTGACGGTAGCAGGCTCATCCCGATCTGCTTTACAATGCCAGACGGCGGTGTGAACTCCAAGCCGTCGCCCGTCGCCTCAGGCAAGGTCGAGGTGTGGACGGCTGATTCCATGCTCCGCATATCTCCGTATGCATTCCCCGCTACGGTCACGAGCGGCAGGACGATAGAATTGGAGCTTGCAAAAGGAGAGGCCGAGAGCGCCCAGGTGCTTGTGAGCACGGCGGACGATGTGGAGTGGAAGGCGGGTTCGCTGTCCGTCGGAGAACTTCGGAATGCCGCCGGCGTGGCGTTCCGCGGCAATGTCAAATGGGAGCGGCAGGCATATCTTGCGCGTTCGCCCGGATACATAAAGCATCCATTAGGACCGGACCCTTCCGAGACGTGGTTCCCGGATCCGCTGCTGCCTGCCGCGCCTTTCCGTGTCCGCAAAGGTTCAACCCAGGGGCTTTGGGTTACGTTCACCGCCGCCCGTGACGCCGCGCCCGGAGTGTATTCGGGAAAGATAGACGTTCTTGAGGGCGGCAAGGTGGCGGGGTCTGTCCCCGTGAGCATACGTGTGCGTAATTTCGAGCTGCCGAAAACGTTCGGACTGGAGACGGCGTTTACTCTGATGGACGGATTTCTGCGGGCTCGCTATCCCGAGAACTGGCGCAAGATGAAGCGCAAGGCGATAGACGTAATGCTGGACCATCGCCTGAATCCTGATGACATCACCCGCACTTCGCTTCCGGAGATTGAGGATCTTGAACATGCCAGAAGCCGCGGCATGAACCGTTTCAACATTCTCAACATTGTACCGGAGCCGAAGAAAGGGAGCAAGGCGAAGTGGACGCTCACCGCCAAGCCCGAGGAGATTTTCAACGAGTCGTTCTATTCGAAGTTCACGGCGCGTCTGCGTCCGTATGTCGCGGAACTGCGCAAACGGGACCTGATGCGTTATGCGTACGTGTACGGCTTCGACGAGCGCAAGAGCGAGTATTATGAGGGAATCGAGAAGTTCTGGAAGAGATTGAAGACCGATTTCCCGGATCTTCCGGTGATGACCACAGCAAAGCAGTATGCCGACATGCAGATGGGGAACACGAATCTTCCGTCTCTGGTGTCGTGCGACTGGTACTGTCCGTGCACATACCGCTGGACGGAGCCGATCAACAAGATGCTCAGGTCGAAGGGCATGAAGGTGTGGTGGTACACATGTTGCGGGCCGCGCTTCCCTTATGCGAACATGTCCTCCTATGAATACCCTCTCATTGAGGGGCGTCTGATCCTTGGCGCGATGACCTATCATTTCGGAGCGGACGGATTCCTGTTCTGGCACGTGAACAAGTGGAATGAGGCGACACAGCCCACGTTTGACTGTGTGGACACCTACTATCCTGACTGGTGCACCAAAAACACGTACATCATACCCACGCCCGGAGATGGCACATTCCTCTATCCAGCCAAGGACAGGGTGCTTCCGTCGATCAGATTTGCGCAGATTCGCGACGGCGTGGAGGATTACGAATGGATGAAGATGGCCGAGGCCGGATACGGACGCAAAGCCGCCGATGACCGTGTCAAAAATCTTGTTCCCGAACTTACCAAGTTCACCCGCGATCCGGCTGCTTTGCGCAAGGTGCGCACTGCCCTCGGAAACATGATAGAGAAAAGAAAGTAATTGCACGCCATGAAGAAAACAGCCTCTGCCAACTGCTACAAATGGATCGCTCTGGCGATAGTATGGGGTGCCGTGTTCTTTCAGCAGGGGGTGCGTCAGATATATGGTGCCACGATTCCGCTGATAACCGAATCGCTCAACGTTTCATCCGTGGAGATCGGCTTTGTGGGAACGGTGTTTACGTTTGTGTACGGGGCTACCGTGCTTTGCGCAGGCTTTTTGAGCGACCTCATTTCGAGGAAGTGGGTGCTGGTGTCGGGTGTGCTGCTGTTCGGCGTCGGCGGCTTCATTTCCGGTTTCGCCGGCTGTGTGGGTGCGCTTGTCGTCTCGTACGGCATTCTCAACGGACTCGGACAGCCTCTCGTATTTCCTCACGGCATGTCGCTGATGATGCAGCTGCACGGGGAGAATACGCGTGCGACCGCGCTTTCGATCATGCAGTCCGCCGTATATATCGGGATTGTAGTGTGCGCGATAGGTTCAGGTCATCTCGCCGGAATGTCGGCGGACGGGTGGCGGACGGCGTTCATTGTCGTGGGCGGTCTTGCGCTTGTCTGGGTGCTTGTCATGTCGCTCTTTATGGAGAACACAAAAAGCGTGTCATCCGGAACCGACAGGGCATCGCTGAAGGAGGCGCTCTCCGCCGTGGCGTCCAAGCGCTCCGCGCTCCTGTACGGTGCGTATCTTGTGATACTAAACGGTGTCACGATCGGCTTCACGATCTGGACGCCTTCGTTCATTCGCGATGTGTTCCCCGATCTGACCATGCGGGATGTGGTGCTTCATGCGGTTCTGTGGATGTACATCGGCGCGATACTCGGTGTGATGTTCGGCGGGCGACTGGGCGACTCGCTGGCGCTCCGCAGGAACGGCGCCCGGCTTGAGATTCTTGCGGCCGGTGTGACAGGGTGCGGAATCGCATGGTTTTTCGTCGCTAAATCAACGTCGCTTGCCGGGTGCTGTATGGCTCTTGCCTGCTGCGGCTTTTTCCGGGGCATGCTGGATTCCAATCTCAACGTCGCGTTCTTCGACGTGATAAAGCCGAGGTACCATGCGTCCGCACTGGGATTCATGCTCGGGATTTCGTACATATTCGGTTCCTTCGCCCCCGTAATGCTGGGCTGGATCAGGCAGCATTCATCATTGCGGGACGGTCTTGCGACATTCCCGCTATTCTATGCCGCCGCGTTGGCGCTCATATTGATTTCGCGTTACCGCTACTACATCCGGGAGAGGGAACCGGCGGCGCGATGATTGTTCAAACCATGAAAGGAGCCTCATGAAAGGAAAGTTTATATTAACGTCAATCGTGACAGCAGGTTTCATTACCGCACTGTGGGCTGATACTCCGAAGCCGCCCAGTCGCATATTCGACGAAACGGAAACTCAACGCGCCGAACGCATGGCGTGGTGGCGGCATGACAGATTCGGGATGTTCATTCATTTTGGGCTCTATGCGGTGCCTGGTCGTCACGAATGGGTGCAGAGCATAGAGAAGATCGATACGGAGACATACGGCAGGAAATATATGCCGCGATTCAATCCCGATCTCTATGATGCTAGGAAATGGGCCAGGACGGCAAAGGCCGCCGGAATGAAATATGCTGTCCTCACCACGAAGCATCATGAAGGCTTCTGCATGTGGGATACTAAAACCACCGACTACAAGATCACGAATACCGAGTTCGGACGTGACGTCGTGCGCGAGTTTGTGGATGCGTTCCGGGCGGAAGGGCTTAAGGTTGGGTTCTACTTCTCCATCATGGACTGGCATCACCCGGATTATACTGTGGATCATCCGCATCCCCTTTTCGGAAAGATCGAAGGTGACAAGAAGGCTGCTGTCGCCAAGTTGAACGAAAACCGCAACATGGACCGGTACCGCAAATATATGTTTGATCAGGTGTTGGAGCTGCTTACAGGCTATGGGCGTATTGACATAATCTGGTACGACTATACGCCAAAGGGGGAATTCGGGAAGACCTGGCGGGATTGGAACGCCGTGGAACTGCTGAAACTGACGCGGAAACGCCAGCCTCAGTGTCTTGTGGACAGCAGACTCGACCTGATGGAAACCGAGGACGGCTGGGATTTCGTGACGCCGGAACAGTGCAAGCCTGCGGCCTGGCCGACTGTGCGCGGGAAGGAGGTTCCCTGGGAGACGTGCCAGACGTTTTCAGGGAGCTGGGGATATCATCGCGACGAGAACACATGGAAAAGTCTTCCGCAGTTGATCGAACTCCTTGCCGATACGGTTTCAAAGGGCGGAAATCTGATACTCAATGTGGGTCCGACGGCGCGCGGCGAGTTCGATTGGCGCGCCATGGAACGCCTTGAGGGATTCGCCAGATGGATGCATTTCAATTCAAGGTCGATCTACGGATGCACAAGAGCTCCCGAAGATTTTGCCGCACCGAGCGGGACCGTGCTCACGTACAATCCCAAGCAGGAAACGCTCTATCTGCACCTTGTGAACTATCCGATGGGCTTTCTGCCTCTCGACTTCTACGGCAAGGTCAAGTACGCGCAGTTCCTGCACGACGGTTCCGAGATTGCCGTTCGCAATCCCGTGGTCCGCCATGGACAACAGGGAGATCTCAAGCCCGTTGGCGGATTGACCCTGCCTATGCAAAAGCCGAATGTGTCGGTGCCGGTAATCGAGATATTCCTGCGGTAGTCAACAGCGATTTCAAAGGTAACACAAAAAAGGAGACTAAAAATGAGAATGATCCTGTCCATGTTGTCTGCGACATTATGCATAGCGGCGTATGGTGCGGAGTGCACTTTGCGCCAGACCTCCGATGCCGTGTTGGATCTCACAAGCGCCTCCAGTTACGAAAATTCTACAGCTCCGCAACCTGGTGATGCTCTTGTCATACCGGAGGGGGTGGTCGTAAAGGTGACGGCGGGGTCTCCTTCATGGAATCGCTTGATAACGCTCAGCCGCGTTGTGCCGAGGAAAGATTCTGTTCTCACCATAACAGTTCCGGAAACATTTGAAGGGCATGCTGTGCTGCCTGTTCCGGTCACGGAGTTCAATCTTGAAGGTGCGGACAATTCCGGCACTCTTGTAAAGGACGGCGCAGGGGTGCTGGAGCTCTCCGCATGCGGAATTGTTACAGAGTACAAATCCACGACAACGTGGTCTCACGATTACGACCTTAATCTCAAGATTGAAGACGGAACCCTTATGCTTTGTCAGAATCCGGAAGTTATTATTCCAAATGGAATCAACCAGTTTTCCCTGCGCAGACTGGAAATGGAGAAGGATACGATATTTTTTATGCCAAAGAGTTCCACAAAGGCCTGCTCCACCCGTTTCATGACGATCGCTGGCGAGGGTCTGATTACCAATGCGGCGACGGCAAATGTCAGCCTTTATTTGGAAGAAGCGGACGATTCGGTATTCGGCGGAACTTTGGCTGCCTCCGACAATTATAAAGATAACCTTGCCGTCTATGTAAAAGGTGATTGGACGCTTACCAATCCCAACAACGCGCACGGCCGGAGTTTCAATCTCTACAAAGGCGTTCTCAGCGTATCGAAGGTGAGGGGAGGTGCCAGTGCCGGGCATATATACGGATCTGCTCTCAATTTCAAAGAAAATGGTGCGGTGTTTCGCTATCTCGGTGCTGAAGGGCAATCTGAAACCGTAGAAAAAAAAATAGGTATAGATTGTTCGGAATTGACGATAGATGGAGGGGCATGGGGTGGACTTACCTTTGAAAATCTATGGGATAGTACGCCTACACGCATGAGGAAGTTGACATTTACGGGATCGAATGTGCAGGAGATGGTTTTCCATGGCTATGCGAAGGCGGCAACGGACGAGGATGGAAAGCGTACGTTTACGGACTACGTGATAAAGGAGGGGACAGGAACGTGGCATTTTAAATTTAAGTACAATAATCATATGGGAGGTGTGTTTGATGTCCGAAACGGCACTTTGCGATTTGATTCAATAGCAGAGGCGGGAACGCTGTGCGCGTTGGGATATGCCGATTCGCTCTACAATGAAAATACAACAACCACACTTGATGACGCCCACAAGGCCGATTACGCGATAGTTCTTGGCGGTAATGGCAAGACCAAGACTGAGGGAACGTTGGAATATACCGGCGAGACAGAAGGTAAATGCTCGACGCGCCCTATCGTAGTTCGATCAAAAGGCCGGTTCATCTCCGATTCCGCCAAATACACTCTTGTCAACGTGCGCGCATCGGATATGAGCGAGAATGCAACATTTACATTGGACGGTAATCGTACGGACAATGTAGCGAAGAGCATTTCGGACGGAAGGAATGGCAAGCCTCTCAGTTTGGTCAAGGAGGGTAGCGGCACGTGGACTCTTACCGGCACAAATGAGATATCCGGTCCATTGACCGTCAGGAGCGGTGTCCTGAACGTTGAAAATTCAGGCGACAGGAAATACCGGTGGTATCGTATATGGATTACCCAGAACGCCTATGGAGCGCCGGACAAGTATGATACAAGCGGATACGAAGAGGGGGATCCCAAAGCCAGACTCTTCATCGGTGAGATTGCGATTTACGATGCAGAAGGGAATAACCTGCTTGCAGGATTCAAACCAAAAGATCCTATTGCACAAATTTCACCTGATGGCGATTATAATGTTATGGAGGCGGGTGAAGTGGCGCTTGGAAGGGCAAGTGACCTTTTTATAGTAGGCTCAAATGCAGGAAATTTATTTGATTGCGAGGCGTCGAAAACTTCTCTGTGCCAGATTAAATATAATGTAGCAAACGAAACTGGAATAAAAATTGATGATCAGAATACCTGGGTTCCTATTGTTGTTCGGGTGCCTGATGATGCGGAGCCTGCGGCGCGCGTAGATATCGCTCAGTATTACCCTGAAGGCAATGGTTATAATCCCACAGCAATTCAGGTTGATGCAAGCCCGGACGGCAAACATTGGGACGCTGCCATTCTTGTCGCGAGTGATTTTAAATTCAATGATACATATGGCGCCCATTGGTTGAGCGAAGAACCTGGCACGGCCTTTGAAGGCGGGAAGAGAAAGGGGAAAGGATGGGAGATTGAGAAGTTTTCCTTTGAAGGCGATCTCGGATTGAAATTCTCCTGCGGCGGAATCGGCGTGTCGGGCGGCGGCGAACTCAATTTCGCGCATCCGTACGTGGTTGACAGGATTATCGTGGATGCCTCCAAGACTGCGGGCTCGTTCAGTAATGTCGTTTTGGCGGAAACCGGCACGTTGGAGGTGACCGGATATTCCGATTCTGACATGACGACGCTCCCCATAGTTCTTCCCGATGCCGCAACGCGCAAGAATCTCTCAAAATGGACTTTGATGCTGAACGGCAAACCGTCCAATCGGCTAGTCCGTGCGGATGCCGACGGGACGTTGAAGGTGTGTCCGCGAGGTCTGCTGATCCGGATAAAGTGACGGATGGGAGCGTACATGCGGCGGCGGGAATTTATTGAACAGGCGCTCTGCTTCGGTACTGCATTCAGCGTTCCGGCAATGCATGCTGCCGAGTATGCTGATATATTCGGTGAAGAGCGGATGCGACTTGGTGTTCTGTCTGACATTCATGTGGCGACGGAGGAACAGCTTCCGTATGTCGAGATGGCGTTTCGCTTCTTCGACGGATGGAAGGCGGATGCTATTCTGGCCTGCGGAGATCTTGCCGACTACGGTTTGGAGGTGGAACTTAAGTTTCTTGCCGACATGTGGTTCAAGGTGTTCCCGGACGGAAGAAGATCAGACGGGGCACCGATGGTCAATCTCATGCACTATGGCGATCACGACATGGTGGATCCGCTGTTGTATGTGGATAAACCGGCCATAGTCAACCGCTGGCCGGATCGGGAGTTCCGTATCCGTGATGCGATGTTCACCCATCGCAAGGAGTCGTGGGAGCGTTGTTTCAAAGAGCCCTGGGAGCCTATTGTTTTGAAGGAGGTGAAAGGGTATCCGTTCGTTCTTTCGCACTTTACCCGGGGCGAGCCGGGCAACGAGAGGGGGAACAATGTCCCGGGATTAGAGAAGTTTCTGGCAAACCTGAAGTTCGATCCGTCCAAACCGCTGTTTTATTCGCAGCATCGTATTCCGCGCAACACAGTATGTGGAGATAAGGTGTACGGGCAGGATGACGGAACCACCGCTCGGATATTCTCGTCCTATCCCAATCTGATTGCATTGTGCGGTCATGCACACATGAACGGGGTGTACGAAAAGAGCATCTGGCAGGATAATTTCACCTGCATTGCAGTTCCGTCCCTCAGATACAACACGACGATGGGCGGGCGCGAGAATTGCTACAGCATACCGGACCGGAAACTTAAGGTTACGCGGTATATGCGCACGCTCGACACTAAGCCCGGACATCAGGGATTCCTTTTCCGTCTTTTGGACAGGGCTCTTGTCGTCTCGCGGCGCGATCTTGTGTCGGGCGGTCGTCTCGGACCTGACTGGGTGGTGCCGTTCGCTTCGTTTGGCGCCAAGCCTTCTGACAAGCCGTTCAATTACCGGCGCAGGGCGAAGACGATGCCGGTTCCGGAATTCGCTCCTGGAACGAAGGTGTCGGTACTTCCGAAGAAGTACGCATGGGACCGTAAACGGGTGAAGCATCTTATGACTCCAGTTGAGTTTCCTCCGGTTTTGGCAAAGGCGGCAGAGCCTCGTCCAAACGACTATGAGGTATCGCTTGAGCAGAAGTTCGGCGACAAGGTGAAAGTGCTCGTAAAGCGGCGCGTCTATTCACCCAAGTATGTCGCGGCGGAAAAGTTCGATGTCGAGAATGTATGCTGCCTTTTCCCTCAGTTGGATTTCCCCAAGGATGGCGGAACAGTCCGTTTTGCGGTTCGCCCGTGCAATGCGTTCGGCAGGCATGGCAAGCCGATTCATTCGGACTGGGTGGATTTGAAGGAAGAGGGTTGATGCATAAGGGACGAGGCAAGCGCGGTTTGCTGTAGGTGGTTATAGGAAAGGAGCCAATCATGAGAATTCTCCGTGGAATTGTTTTGGGAACATTGGTTTTGCCGCTGTTTGCGGCAAAATCGGAGATTTCAGGCGAATCGGAGTTGAGGTCCCGTCTGCATTCCGTCTTTCAGAGGATCGAGGCGCAGTACCGCGCCATGGAAGCGAAGGTCGATAGGCAGCCCTCCGGGCGCAATGTGCCGTTGGATGTCCGTGGCGGAACGAAT
This sequence comes from Lentisphaerota bacterium, assembly GCA_015061765.1. The sequence goes on along the minus strand of SUVZ01000021.1, from coordinate 3,538 downwards.
CACTTCAGTACGGTGAAGGCCTGGACGAGCGGTTTCTATCCGGGAGCGCTCTGGCTTGTGTATGAATACACCCGTTCCGGATTCTGGAAGGATGCGGCAGTGCGGCGTACGGCTCCGTATGAATGCATAAGGCATTTTTCGGCTGATCACGATATCGGTTTCATGCTGTATTGCAGCGCCGGGAACGGATACAGGCTGGGTGTTAACAGGGATGTGTATCGGCCATGGCTGATGGATGCGGCGAAGGCGTTGTCAACCCGGTTCCGTCCGGACATAGGGCTTATCCAAAGCTGGGATGCGCGGGAACTGGCTGGAGCGAAGATGCAGAGGCCAGTGATAATAGACAATATGATGAATCTTGAGCTGCTGATGTTCGCAGCAGAGCATGGGGATGCGGACGCCGGACATATTGCCCGCTGTCACGCGGATACGACTGACCGCCGTCATTTTCGGGCGGATGGCAGTGCCTACCACATAGTGGATTATCGCCGTGATTCAGCAGATATATTCGCCTATTTTGCGGGGCAGGGCGCTTCAGCCGATGGAGCTTGGAGTCGAGGGCAGGCATGGGCGCTTTACGGATTTACGATGATGTTCCGGCTGACGCGCGACGAGCGTTATCTCCGCCGTGCGGTATCGTGTGCGGACTGGTGGCTTAGGCAGTCAATGCCGGAGGATATGGTCCCGTATTGGGATTTTTCAGTTTCGGGTAGGCCCGGGGAACCTCGCGACTCGTCTGCGGCGGCGATTGCGGCGTCGGCGCTTCTTGAGCTGCACAAGTATGTGGACGAATCGCAGGGATGTAGATACCGCAGCCGTGCCGTTGCGACTTTGCTTTCTTTGACGTCTGATAGCTATTTTGCGAAGGAAGGGACAAACGGCAACTTCCTACTCATGCATTCAACAGGGTTCAAGCCGAACAATGGACAGGTCGACGTGCCGATTGTATACGCCGACTATTATTTTCTGGAGGCGTTGGTGCGTTTCCATCGTCTTTAAAACGGGGGTGCTCCTCTCGTGCGGTCGGTGCTCTCCGTGCACATGCCGCCGGCGGGAGACGGCAGATAAAATGCAGAGAGTAAAGTTCATGAAGGGAGAGATATGAAAGGGATCGGAAGACGCAATTTTCTCAAGACGGTTCTTGCCGCCGGCGCGGCTCCTTACATGCGGACATTCGCCGCGGCCGGTCAGCCGCGTCTGCGGATGGGGATATTGAGCGACATCCATATAGCCGGGAAGGAAGGCCGGTGGAATCCGCTGGGGGTGTTCTCGCGCACGCTCCGGTGGTTCGACTCCATGAAGGTCGACGGCGTTGTGATCGCAGGCGACATGGCCGACTTCGGCATGGTTGAACAGCTTAAGCTGGTGGGAGAGGCGTGGGACGCCATATTCCCGGACGACCGGGCGGCAGACGGACGGCGTGTGGAGAAGGTTTTTGTCACGGGCAACCATGATCATCATTTCTACAATCATCCTTCAATGAAGCGGTTGTATCCGGACGCTGAAGAAAGATATGCCCGCTCCATTGCCCGCGATTTTGACGGAGCATGGCGGTCGTGCTTCCATGAACCGTATCTGCCGTTCTCGTTGAAAACGGTGAAGGGATATGCCTTTGCCGCGCTTCAGTATGCCGCGAAAGGACTTCCTGAAGAGATGACGAAGCTTAAGCCTCGACTGGATCCGAATCTTCCCTTCTTCTATGTGCAGCACATCCATCTGAAGGATACCTGCTACGGTCCGTGGGCGTATGGACATGACAATGGCGTCTCTACGGCCACGCTGTCGAAATTTCCGAACTGCGTGGCGTTTTCGGGGCATTCGCATTATTCGCTCGTCGATGAAAGGAGTGTATGGCAGGGGGCGTTCACATCCATAGGGACGTCATCGCTCAAATACACTACGCCGCTGACCGGCTATGAGAACGGTGCGGCGGAACCGGGGCGCATTAAGGAAATGCCTCTCGTGAAGAAATACAACGGCAGGCAGGGGATGCTGATGGAGGTGTTCGACGACAGGATCGTGCTTGAACGCCGTTCGTTTTCATCCAGAAAACCGGCGAAGCTCGGTCCTGACTGGGTCATTCCTCTGCCGTATGCGGAGCCGGGTCCGTTCTCGTTCGCCTCCCGCATGAAAACGCTGTCGGCTCCGGGTTTTCCGAAAGGCGCAGAGGTGAAGGTGTCCGTGGTGGATGGGGAGAACCGCAAGGGCGAAAAGCGGCGGCAGGTTGAACTGGTGTTTCCCTCCGCAATTCACGGGAGAGGGGCCGTGCGCGCGTTTGACTACGAGATAGAGTTCGTCTCCGCCGGTGGCGATACACTCGTCCGGCGCGTGCTTTCTCCTGCATACAATCTTCCTCCGGAAAATGAGCCGAAGTCTGTGAAATGCGTATTCCAGATTGGCGAAGTGAAATCGGGCGGAAGATTCCTGATATATCCTCGCAATTCGTTTGGACGTAAAGGGAAGCCTGTCGAAACATCGGTACAGGCTTTGCCGAAGGCATGACTTTTACCGGCGGGCAACCGTCCGCTGTTTATGTAGTCACGCATGGTCATGCGCGGATGAAAAGGAAAAGTTGCCATCAATAAGTTGTTTCCCGCCCGTCAAAAGACCCGGCGGTGAATTGCGCAGATGACCATTCCTTTTGAGGCTTTAAATTTCGCCTATAAAATATGGACAAATAGGGTGCGACTTGGTTCCGTAATGGGAAAGTGAATTGAGTCGATAATTTCTCAAATGGGATGCTAATGCGTTCTATTATGGGATGGTTGTAGGTTTTCATTCTGCTATACTTTGGGGCGTCTTATTGATTCAGACTCTCAAAAAGGATAGGAAGATGGAAAGTGTCTTTTCAGATAAGGTTGCTGTAGTGACCGGCGCCGGCGGTACGCTGTGCAGCTGCATTGCGGTTGATTTGGCGAAGAAGGGTGCAAAGGTTGTGCTTGTCGGGCGGACGCGCGAGAAGCTCGAACGAGTCGCGTCCGAGATAAAGGCCGCCGGTGGAATGTGCCGCATTGAGCCTGCCGACGTTACCGACGAAAAGGCGGTCGCCGACATTGCGGAACGCATCGCCGCAGAGTGGGGGCCGTGCCGCTATCTCATCAACGGCGCGGGCGGAAACAACGTAAAGGCCATGCCAACGCGACTCAGGTTCAGCGAGGCGGACTATGAGCCGACGACGGACTTCAACAAAGACCGTGGCTTTTTCGACATAGATCTGGATGCATTCAAGAGCGTTCTTGAAATCAATACGCTTGGCACGGTGATTCCGAGCCGCATTTTCGGTCTTCAGATGGCAAAGGCCGGCGGAGGCTCCATCCTCAACTTCGGTTCGATGAACACATACCGTCCGCTTACCCGTGTCGCGCCGTACGCGATGAGCAAGGCGGCGATTGCGAACTGGACGATGTTCTTCGCGCAGTACATGGCACCGGCCAAGGTCCGCGTCAATGCGGTTGCGCCCGGTTTCATGGTGAACGAGCGTTCACGTGCCTATCTCATGACGCCGGACGGCGGACTCTCCGCCCGCGGCGAGCAGGTG
>SUVZ01000453.1 GCA_015061765.1 Lentisphaerota bacterium | reverse complement strand
GCCATTACAGGCGGCAAAACCACTGCTGCAGCAAATACAAACGGCGACAAAACAATATGATTTCAATACTCCCTCTCAATCACCTATTAATAGGTGCTTGAGATAATACTAAAACCATTTTTTTTTTCAACCGTAATTTTATTCTGTGCCCACGTGCGGAGATGTACCAGCCAACGATGCACATTTGGAGTACGGCCGGGTCGATGCCGACCACAGATCCGCAAACGCCCGAAAGAAAATGAATGTCATCGTTGCCGACGACGCATCACCAGATTCCTGATGAAATCCACCGGTAGCACCAATGACGCCAATGCCGCGCAATAACCCCATTCCATGGGATTGAGCGGAGTGCTGCAGAGCATTTTGCCGCCAAATGTCACCACGACGAACTGGAACACAAAAATCCCGGACATGATGCATACAAACATCTTATTTCGGGAAAGTCCATGCAGGATGTTAAGCGATGGAGTGCGGACGCTAAATGCATTGAACGCAATTGCCATCATGAACATTGCGAACACGGCAGTCTTCACGGATTCAGGACGCACGATGCATTCCCCGATGCCGAATGGGCGACAAAGCAACACAAGGACAAGCGCCGTAATGGCAAATGCCCCGCACAGGATCTGCCCAAGCATCTTCCCTGTCACAACTCCCTCAGATCTGGGAACAGGACGGTCTTTCATGAGTTCGTCTCTCGCCGGTTCGCATCCGAACGCAAGAGCGGCCATCGTGTCCATCACAATGTTGATGAGCAGAAGCTGTACAACCGTAAGGACTACGTTTTCACCCACAATAGGTCCTATCGTGCATGCGGCAACCGCCGCAACATTGACCGTCAGCTGAAACACAAGGAATGTCCGGATGCAGCTGAACATGGATCGTCCGTAAAGTATCGCCTTGCGTATCGAGATAAAATTGTCATCAAGTATCGTTATGTCGCCAGCCTCCTTCGCCACCTCAGTGCCGCTCCCCATGGCGAAGCCTACATCAGCCTTCTTCAGTGCAGGCGCATCGTTCACCCCGTCGCCGGTCATTCCAACTACAAGATCCAGTTCCTGAGCCAGACGCACCAGGCGGCTCTTGTCCGTAGGCAATGCACGCGCAACTACTCGCAACGAAGGAAGGGCTGCCTTGACTTCATCATCGCACATCCCGCCCAGTTCGGACGAAGTCCATACGACATCGGTGTCCGCCGTCAGCAATCCGGCTTCGCGGGCGATTGCGACTGCAGTCTCCTTACGGTCACCAGTGACCATGACAACCTGAACACCCGCGGAACGAACATCCTTGATCGCCGTCACCGCCTCCGCCCTTACATTGTCGCGAATCGCCAGAAGACAAACAAGAGTCCATTCACCATCTTCCTTTCCGCCATCAACCCTCGCTACCGCCAGAAGGCGCATCGAACGTGACGCCTGAGCATCGGAATACGCCGCCAGCGCCGACTGATCCGCAAACGGTCTTTTCTCTCCCTTCCCGGTCAGATAACATGTGCATCGAGGAACAATCTTCTCAGGAGCGCCCTTAACAAACATCGCGTTTCCGTCTTTTCCCCTCACGACGACACTCGAGTATTTCTTCACGGAATCAAGGAATCAAAGGATAGGACATCCTCCTTTGAGACGTTTCCCGCGGCACCCGCATCACGCAGGAATGCCATAAGAGCACGGTCGGTGCTGTTTCCACCTATCACTTCACCGTTGCAGACGGAAGCGCCATTGTTTATGCCGATCCCCGTCAAGACCAACGACGCCAGTCCATCCGGCAATTCCGCAAAGGACGCAAAAGTGTCGCCATTGCCGACAGCAAGCTCCACGACAGAAAGCCGCCCCTCCGTGATGGTGCCGGTCTTGTCCGTAAAGAGGATGTTGAGGCTGCCGGCCGTCTCCAGTCCGTTGATCTTTCGCACTAGAACATTGTCTTTTGCCATCTGAATGCTCTTCAGCGAAAGCAGCATAGAGGTAAGCATTGGAAATCCCTCAGGAACCGAACACACAATGATGGTGACAGCGACAGTGACAGCATCCGCACCCAGATGCAACCATCCCATTCCGGTCACAGGCAGAGCACCAGAAAAAAACGTCTTTGCAACAATCGCCAGAACAATTGCGGCGGCGCCAACATATCCAACCATCGATATCTGTCCGGCGAGCCTGGCGAGTTTGACCTGCAAAGGCGTCGCACGAGCGTTGCCCTGCACCTCCAGGGCTAGGGCGCCAAAAAATGTCCTGTCGCCGACAACCTTGACAAGCATCTTCCCCTCTCCGCTGCATACCACAGTTCCGCGATACGCATAATGCCTGTTCAGAAGATCTTTCCTGTCGTACGTCTCGGCATCATCATCGCACGGATGTTTTGGAGCCTCTTCCGTCTCCCCGTTGAGGACAGCCTGATCGACCATGAGCGAACCTTCGACAATCTCGCCGTCCGCAGGGAGTTTGTCACCTGCCTGCAGGAACACGATATCGCCAACCACTATCTCACCGGCAGGAATCTCAACAAGCATCCCGCTGCGGACGACCTTGATGCGTTCTTTCGCCAACTCTTCGGCTTTCAGTGCGTTCGCCTTCCGCTCCTGCCTATATTCGCTGCAGGAGGATACGGCGACGGATATGAGAATAGCCGTCAACACGCCGGCCACTTCATACCATTCAGTCTCACTGCAGAGAAACAGGAGAAGCTGAATCGAAAAGGCCACGACAAGGATAAGCACCATCGGATCCTTGAAGGCGAAAATGAATTTTTTCCACAATGGCTGAGGGGGAATCTGGGTGAGTAGATTTGCCCCGTACAACCTCCGGCTCTCCTCTACTTGAGCCGAATCCAAACCATTTATTTCCTTCACAGATATATCTCCTGTATTATGATAAAACATGATTATATCAAAAGGAACGATCCCAAACCACCGGAATCGATAAACCAAAACGCCTCAAACACATAGAAGGCAAATTCCCCTTTGAAATCGTGTCGCTCCATTCCGATAACGGCGGAGAGATTCTCAACCACCATGTCAGCGCATACCTTGGAAGCAAAGCGAAGCAGCCATTCTTGTGGCGATCAAGACCGAGACACAGCAACGACAACGCCCATGTGGAAGAGAATGAACTTGAATAAAACTTCTCCCGACGACTGAAAAACATCTGCTCAAGCGGTTCTGGCATTTGACTTTCGCATGTCGGAGTCTTAAAACGATACGTTACTGCTCCGAATCTGAAAATCCTGTCTTTATGGTGATAACCCGCGGATCCTCCAGAAATCTGCGCCAATCAGCAAGTCCCGCCTCAGTGGAAGGTATGCTGTATACGCCTCCCCACGTCGCCGCGAACGCCACATTGACGCCCTTCGCGGTGCAGACCTTGAGAAGCCATGTGTGGTAGTCGTCGCGGCCATTTTTGCAACCGGTTTCCGATATGCATGCGACCTTGCCCCTCTTTTCCGCAAACTCCGAAATCTCACGCAACTGCTTCACCGTGCACCGATAACGCCACTGTGCCTTCTTGTCCGTCTCTCCTGTTCCAATGGAG
>SUVZ01000452.1 GCA_015061765.1 Lentisphaerota bacterium | reverse complement strand
CGCACTTGGCCACGGGAGACCTTTCGGTTAGGAGTTTCGAGGCGTACATACAGGACTTCACTTTCGTTTGGCTCATTCCTTTGTCGAGTTGGGCTTCTGCGCGTCGGTCACGCACCTGCTTGAGCACCCTTCGGGTCGCCTCCGGCGAGGTTCCCTTCGAAAGGCGTTCGCCTTTCTGCGGTGCATCTCCGCACAGCCAACCTTCCTAACGGCATGTCGTTTTCGTTGCCGTACAGCTTCCTTTCATTCTGTCAGCTCTGCCGAGCTTTGCTTGGCGCACCATGGCTTTCGTCCTTTCTTCTCTTTCTGTAAGATGAAACAATCCGAAACAATCACCTCTTCCGTACGGGCGCGAATATACCACAAAACGAAAACCAAAAAATAATCTTTTGGACAAAAAAAAACCACGTTTTAGCCAAATCCCGGTCGGCAAACACCTTCTGGGCTACGGACAAAGTAAATGTCCGCGCGCATTGTCTGTCCGCACTGTATGTCGGGTATCCCAGTCCATTATGTACGGCGCAAGCCGTGAAACTTGCACCTGCATAGAGAGCGGCAAAAGCCTTGGGGGCTTTATCTTGCGCAATATCGCTTGAGAATCAGTCCGAATCGTATTCTCTTCAACGGCAACTGGCAAGATGTCCGTTACACCGGTATGGTAGAGTTTGCAGTCACTTCTATACTGTAATTCCCGCCCAGTCATAGGCAGATGAAGGCATCGCCCCTGACCGGGCGGCGCTGTGGAATGGAGCGATGGCCGGCTGAATGCAACTGGTTGCTCCATTTGGCATGGCATAGGAAAATAAGCTGTCCATTCGAGAATCGGTTGATTCGCTATTATTGCCAAGGCAAAGAAAACGCAATCCCTTGCGATAAGGCAAATTCAATGCAAACAGGCCGGAAGACAAACACCTTTCAAAAAACTTAGGGATATTTGAGTGCGCATATGCTATAATGCACGCCGTTTTTGTTTGCCCGGTTGTGTAATGGTCAGCACAGCGGCTTTTGATGCCGCTTGAGGAGGTTCGAATCCCCCCCGGGCAACCATCTTTGCAATCAGCGCTTTCAGCCTGTCACCAGACGATTTCTTCAGCCTTGAACACCGGACCGTTTACGCAGCATCGCGCGTTCCACACTTCTCCATTTGGGTGCTTCAGCTTCTGTATGCAGGCGAAGCATGCCCCGACCCCGCATATCATGTGCCGGTCCATCGAAATCCAACCTTTCGCCCCAGTGCCGAGCGCACGATCGGAAACAGCCTTCAGGAGTCCATCGGGGCCACAGGTAAAGAATTCGAAGTTTTTGCCGGCACTGCGCAGTTTCACGAGTTCGGCATCCAGCGGCTCCGTGACAAAACCCTTGGTCCCTTCCGAACCGTCATTGGTCGCGGTGCGAACGTCAACACCCAGTTCAACGAACTTATCTACCGCAAGGAGATCTCCCTTGGTGCGTCCACCCACAAAGAGGATTGGCTTTGCCTCCAAACCCAGCTCCAAAAGGCGTTTTGCGAGGAAATAGAGCGGAGCGACGCCATATCCGCCCCCGACAAGAAGCGGAACGCCATCGCATGCGACCGGGAAACCGAAACCAAGCGGGCCGAGCACCTCAACCTCCGCACCTGCAGACTCCTTTGACAGAGCTTCTGTTCCCCTGCCGACAACCTTATAGAGAACGGTCAGCGTTCCGGCATCGGCGTCCGCATCGAAGACCGAGAACGGACGGCGGAGAGCGGCATCGTCAAGACTAGGCACCTTCACATGAACAAACTGACCGGGGACTACGGCGGCGGCGATTTGCGGAGCCGCAAAAACCAATGTGCGGTAGCCTGGCGCGGCATCCTCGTGTGACAGAATCCTGCATTTCTCGTTGAAGTTCATTATATCCTCTTTCCTATCTTGTGTCGCGTCTGTCGATGCGGAATGAATCACTTCTCTTTTATGTCTATGATCTTCGCGCCGGGCATGGACTTGAGTATTCCGTTCAGCCGGGGATCGTCAAGGATCGCTTGACGGTCAAACTGCGGATTCTGATCCGGTTCGGCCGAAGCGGGCTTGACCTCCGGCCCACCCGAAACCACAGACGGCGCGGGGGCGGACGCCGGCGGCGGAGCGGCCTTGGTCGCAAGGGCCGCGTTTGCAGGGGTCGGTGCAGTCTGCACTACGCCACCCGCCTTCAGTGCGCGCACAGCCTTCATCAGCTCCTCAATGCTTGCGACGGACGCGATGCGCCCTGCCCTGAGAAGGGTCATTTCGATAAGGGTGCGGACGCTCAGCACATAGCGGAGCTTGTCCTCCATTTCCGCAAGCTTGTCCGCAATGCGGAAAATTCGGGAGGAGTCGCATATCTTCGCCTGCTCCTCAAGCGTCTTGCGCTGATCGGTCGTTATCTCAAGCGTATCGCCCGCCTTCTCGCCAAGAGCCTGCCAGACCACAAGGTTGCGGAAATGCACCATCAGTTCACCCGCAAGGCGGCGCATGTTCTTGCCTGCGGAGTCGAAGTGCGACACGGCCTTCAGAATCGCCGCCGAGTCGCCCTTCAATATCGCACCAGCCAATCCCTCGAGTTCCGAACGGGAGACCAAACCGAACACGGAGAGTGCGTCATCCTCCGTGATGTTTCCGTCCTTGAACGCAATCAGCTGGTCAAGCGACGAGAGCGCGTCTCGCATGCCACCCTCTGCGCCGCGCGCTATGGCGAGGAGCGCATCGGAATCCGCCATGACATTCTCCCTGCCGCAGATGTAGGTGAGACGGTCGACGATCTGATTCGTCTGAATCCGGCGGAGATCGAAACGCTGGCAGCGCGAAACGATCGTCGCAAGCACCTTGTCGCCCTCGGTCGTGGCGAACACGAACTTGACGTACGGCGGCGGCTCCTCAAGCGTCTTCAGAAGTGCGTTCCAGGCCGCCGTCGAAAGCATGTGGCATTCGTCGATAATGAAAATCTTGAAACGGGAGGCCGCCGGCTTGAACTGCACAGCCTCGATGATGGGGCGGACATCCTCAACCTTGTTGTGGGAGGCTCCGTCCAGTTCCATGACGTCCAGGGAGCGTCCCTCCGCGATCTGGGTGCAGTTCTCGCATTCGCCGCACGGCTCTGCTCCGTTCGGGTTGAGGCAGTTGAGCGCCTTGGCGAAGATTCGGCTGGTGGTTGTCTTGCCGATTCCGCGCGGACCGACGAAAAGATATGCGTTCGCGATGCGTCCGGACTCGATCGCATGCTTCAGCGTGCGCACGACATGCTCCTGTCCGACAACGTCATTGAACGTCATCGGACGGTACTTGAGCGGCAGAGCCACATGCTGCCTGCCTTCGGCTGACTTCTCTTCCTTGTTCATTGATGTGGATTATACCATAGAAACGCCATACCTCACAGTCAAGTCATGTACGCATCTCATCCGACAAACAATACTGGTCGCCGGACAAAGTAAATGCAACTATGGGCAGGTTAAATGCAAGGTAGGTTATTGATTTGCATTTAGTTTGCCTTGTTGCATTTAACTTATGCCAAAAATCCGTTGATTTGCGGTCCATTGCAT
>SUVZ01000451.1 GCA_015061765.1 Lentisphaerota bacterium | reverse complement strand
CTTCCTGCCCGTCATTCCAGCGACAGCGGCAAGCGCCGTTGCACTCTTGAAGAAATCACGCCTGTTCATCAGACAACCACCTCCCATCCGTTGCGATAGGAATCACGCTTTAGCGAAATGCCCGTTCTGTTCTCTCCCGCGAAATCGTTTCTCTCAGGATCCCAGTCGAAACCTGTATCATACACATAGCTCATGTTGCAGAGCTGGCAGAGAATGGCGCTGCGGCCACCCGTCTCGGCTGGAGACTGCGTCGGCTTGCGGTCATAGTAGTGTTCAACGAAGTTGCGCACCTGACTCTTGTCCGTGGACTTGTAAATCTGTATCTTCGCGGAATCAAGTTTGAAGTGCGCCACGAGCTTCGCAAGCGTCGCATCAAGCTTGTTGTCCTTTTTGGAGGAGGCGTCAGTACCATAATCCTTGCCAATGGACGCGGCGACGAGCTCCATGCCGTTGAATGTGGCATCCGCAAGCTGTTTGCGTATCTCCTCCGTGGGCTTCACCCCAGAGCCGGTCCACACGGCGATCTTGCCGCGATTGACGGCAACGATGCCCTTGGTACCGTAGAACACCGTGCCCCAGGTTCCGAAAGGACCGTGATACAGCTCGACATCTCCGTACGGTTTCTTGAAGAGCATCTTCATGCCGAACTGGCGGCGACAGCCGTGGAAAAGGTTGTTGGAGTGCGGTTCGTCGGAACGGATGATCTTGTACGGACCACTCTCGTCCATATCAAGGCCCCACTGGGCAATGTCGAGATGGTGAGCGCCCCAGTCGCCGTTGTATCCGGTGCCGATGTCATCGTCAAAGCGCCAGAACATCACCTGAGAGTAGCTCGTGTGCATTCCACGCGGAGCGAGACGGTCGGAATACGGACGCCACTTCGCCGGACCGAGCCACATGTTCCAGTCGACATCCGCGTTCGGCGCACCTTCGATTGCGGCCTTTTCAGGTTCGTCGAAGAAACGGATCGGATGGGAAGGTCCGCCGAGCTTCTGTCCGCCACGGCCATAGTTGGCGTCCACATACTTCACGTCGCCGATGAAACCGTTGCGGACGATCATCACTGCCGTGCGGAATTCCGGCCAGCAACGCTGCATGGAGCCGGTCTGGAACACACGGTCGTACTTCTTCTGGGCGGCCATCACCTTGCGCGATTCGTCGACATTGAACGTAAGCGGCTTCTCGCAGTAGACGTCCTTGCCGGCCTTCATCGCCTCGACGGACATGTAGGCATGCCAGTGATCGGGAGTTGCGATGCACACCATGTCGATGTCGGGATCCTTGAGAACGTCACGGAAATCGGAATAGGCGACACAGGTGTTGGCGATCTTCTTTTCGGCGTAGTAGTCGTTCACGCGCTTTACGCCTGCGGCAAGACGCACCTTGTCGCAATCGCACACCGCCGTGACACGGCACATATCAGTAAGACCGAGAAATTCGCGCGTTAGGTCGCGGGCGCGGAGTCCATACCCGATGATCGCCACCGTGGGCTTCTCGCCGTCCTTGAGGGCTCGAACGCCCTTCTTCGCCGTTGCGCAGCCGGCAAGCGCCGCAGCTGCGGCGGAACCGAAAAGAAAGTTCCTTCTGTTGATATCCATTGTTCTGTATCCTTTTTTTATGATTGAAGTGAATCCGAAATCAGAGGAAAAGGCGCGTGAACCAGTTCGCTTGAACGTATTCCTTGGCCTCCTCTATCGAAACGGGCTCGCCGCCGCGATTGGCGGACATCTCGGCGGCCTCCATCATCGCCATTATCTCGATCGTCTCCTCCGGTGAGACGGGCGCGATGCCGGTCCTGAAGAACTTTACAATCTCCTTGACCAACGGCTGGTAGCCCTGATAGCCGTCATACACAATGACGGGGTTCTTCCTGTCTTTGGGTTTTTCGGGAAGCACGTATCCAGAATATATCCAGCTCTGGCGCATAAGACGCAGCTCGCCCATGCGACCATCCTTCCATGTGGCGTTGATGACATCGTCCGTATCGTTACGGAAGCAGGACACCGTGTCCACCCCCATGCCCATGATCGCCACAAGAGGCTCAAAACCGTGGATTCCATACCATGTGTAGTAGTTGTGCGTACCCTGCTCCTCAAGTGGAGAGGGCGAGATGAGCGCGGCTCCACGGATCTTGCCGTACTCACCCGCGCGAGCTGCCTTCGCAACGTTCGAGAAGCGAAGCGCGGAAGACGAGAAATACTGCGCGTTAAACTTCTTGCCGAGTTCGTATATCTTGAGCGCGTCAGCAAGATTATGCGCAAGCGGCTTGTCGATGAAGACGCGCTTGCCGCTGGCGAACACCTTCTCGGCCTGGGCAAGATGCTCGCGACCGTCACAGGTCTCGAGGCATACGACATCAACCTTGGCAAGCAGATTCTCGATCGAATCGACAATCTCGACTCCCATCTTCTTCATCTCGGGAATGTGTTTCGCATAGCGGTTTGTGCAGGATGCAATGTCCTTTGACCCCCACTGATACGCGGCCGTGACCCTGAACCCGGCCACGGAAGGATCCTTGTCGACATTCATGATCTTCGTGAAGGCTATCGAGTGGCTTGTATCAAGGCCTATGATGCCCACCTTGGTTTCAGCATAGGCAAAAGAAACCGACACCATCACTAGAGCCGCAAAGAGCAATCTATTCATTCTTGTTTCCTCATGTTGTTGTCCTATGGCACAGGCACACAAAACCTATCTCCATCAATCGCGCATTATACCACAAATGCGCACTTATGGAGCAGATTAATCCCCCAACATGTTCGCGCGCGCAAACTCAGTTCCCACACCTCCACAATGGTCCCAAACGCCAATAGGTGACAATATTTCACCATTACCCGAGTCGGAGGGAAATAGGCCTAAACCGACTCCAATATCTTAAACAGAGATGTTATTTTCCTGTCTGCGGTGTTGCATGGGACCCGCTCGACAAATGCCGGATCCCGGCTGCCCTGCATTTAGACTGCCGCGCGCGGGCTCTTTACGTTCAGCCATGACACTCTTTTTGCGACACAGCACACACGAAACTCCGCCAGATGCACAAGGCGCACCGTAGCGGACAGCAGTTTGCAGTGTACCTGTCCAGCGTACCGCTTTGTGGGAAGGACATTCAAAGCGGCAGGGTAGCGGCTCTCAGCATAATCGATGAGTGTTATTTTTTTTTTGCCGCGAGAACAATTTCCTTCGATCAATCGACAGGTCGTCCATCCTAATTCTTCCTGCCGGGAGAAGTCAACCATGTGGCAGCACCACTACCATATTGTTCAAGATGTTCGATCAGTCACACGGAACCGATATTCGTCACCATGTTGAATGCCGCATGTGTCTCATATTCAGCTATTGGTTCAGATGACATTTCGCACAATATTGCCTAGCCGCCTTGTGCAAGCCGCCATCGCCTATCGCTCATGTCCTTTCATCAGCGTGTACTGTACCACACTTCAGAAAGCAAAACCCGTTACAAATGTGAAATGGACATTCTTGTGTTTCAACTGCCGACTCGCCGATAATCGCCCTTGTATGACCGATGGGGGATGGCATCTT